>RZYK01000151.1 GCA_009930355.1 Campylobacterota bacterium
TCCCATAAATTTTGGATAAGCTCTTCTGAAGAGATGACTTTCCCTTTTTGATTACACAGATACAGTAAAATTTTACACTCTTTACGCGTAAGTGTGTAAGATATTCCATTGGCAAATAAGCGATTTTTAGAAACGATTAACGAAATATTATCGTCTAATTTTAGGGCTTCTTCATTGACAATGTGAAAGCGTTTTTGAATATTTTTAATTCTTAAATCAAGTTCTTCAAGATCAAAAGGTTTTTTAATGTAATCATCACAGCCATTTTCAAAGCCTTTTTTTAAATGAGCCGTATCTTGAAATGCGGTTATGATGATGGCAGGGGTATTGTTCTGATAAGTACGAATTTCTTTAAGAAGATCGATTCCGCTTAATTTTGGGACATTGATGTCAAGAATTAAAAGGTCAAATTTTTGATCGTTCAGTGCATCAGAAGCTAATTGTCCATTATCGCAATGAGTAGTTTGATGCATATGTTTGTTGAGATGGCACAGTAGAATGTCAGATAAGATAGGATCGTCTTCTAACAATAAAATCTTCATTGACACTGTTCCCTTTTTCATCCATTATACCATAGCCTTTATAGAGGCTATGGTATTACTTTAACGTTTGATTATTTTTTTTCTGCTCCACACTTTGCATCAGCAGGTTTTTTCATATCTTTAGGCATTTTATCGCCACCACATTTTGCATCAGCAGGCTTTTTCATCTCTTTTGCATCTTTTGTAGAGTTCATTTCTCCTCCACATTTGCCATCAGCTGCCATTGCACCGCTTACGAACATTGCAGCAATACATAATGCTACAAGAGGTTTCACTTTAGAAAATACTTGCATGTAAATCTCCTTTTTTGGGTTTTGGATAATGGCAGTATAATGATTTTATGTGTAGTGTTCATGTAGTTTTATTACACAAACGTTTTACAAGAGTGTGTTAAAATGTTTAGTATGAAGAGACGAACTTTTATAGCACTCAGTGCGACATCACCTTTATTGTTGAGTTTGGATACGCAAGCCAAAGAAATTCCTAAAGACGCGTGGGAAATCATAGCGAATGTGCAAGAGGTTTTGTTGCCAAAAACCGAACACATGCCATCATCACAAGATGTCAATGCACTTTTTTATTTGGTATCGAACAGTTCCTCTGAGTACTTTGATGCAAATGATTTAGATTTGCTTATCAAGGGAGCTTTTGTTTTTCATCAAAAATTTCCAGATTTTTTGGAGAAAGATACTGAATCGAAAAATAAAATCTTGGAAAGTGCAACGGAAGATGATGACTTAGAAAAATGGCTCTCCAGACTTATCTATTATACGATTGAAGCTATGTTTAGTGACCCTATTTATGGAGGAAATACCCATGAATTAGGATGGACTTCAACGTTACATACCACTGGAAATCCTCGCCCTATGAAAAAATATGGAAGAAAAATATGAATTATGATGTTTGCATTATCGGTAGTGGTGCGGGAGCTGGACCACTTGCTTATGAACTTTCACATGCTGGAAAAAAAGTGGTTATTCTCGAAAAGGGAGATATTTACAGTGAAGAAGATTTTTCCAAGGATGAAATCGCTTACACGAAACGAAATATTTTTACACCAAAACTAAACGATGAGTATCATACCATCGAAACGTTGGAAGATGGGGTGTGGGTAAAAACGCCTACCTACGAAAATAATTGGAATTTTTGGAACGGAAGTCTTCTGGGAGGCTCTTCCAATTTCATGAGTGGCTTTTTTCATCGTCTTAAACCGAATGATTTTAAATTAAAATCCGTTTATGGAGCGTATGAGGGAGCCAATATGGAAGATTGGCCTATACGCTATGAAGATCTTGAGCCTTACTATGATATGGTTGAAAAAATCGTCGGTGTATCAGGGCAGGTTAGCGAACATGCGCATCAAGAACCAAGAAGCACAAATACGTACCCGTATCCTCCTTTGGTAGAACATCCTATTGTTGAAAAATTTGATGCAGCATGTAAAGAGTTAAACTTCACCCCATTCATGACGCCAAGAGCCATTCTTTCCGAGCCTAAAGGGAACCGAAACCCTTGTTATTATTCTCATTATTGCGGTTCTTACGCATGTTCAAGCGGAGCAAAAGGAAGCTCAAGGGCTGCTTTAATTCAACCCGCTTTAGCAACCGGTAATTTACATATCATAGCAAACGCTTTTGTTGTGAAATTGGAAACCGATGGGGCTCAAAAGGTTAAAAAAGCGCTTTATCTTACGAAAGAAGGCACTCAAAAACAGGTAAAAGCGAAACTTTTTATCCTTGCAGCGCAAGCAGTTGAGAGTTCACGTTTATTGTTAAATTCCAAAAATGAGGCATTTCCGAATGGGTTAGCCAATTCTTCAGGAGCTGTTGGAAAAAATCTTCTCTTTTCAGGTGGGGGTATGGGCTCAGGTGAGTTTGATGTAAGCCATTTTAGTCAAGAAGTTCTTTTGCAACCGGGGCTTTTTGTAAATCGTGCTTTGAAAGATTGGTATTTTACATCAAAGTTTAAAGGTGGATTGATTGACTTTTTATTTGAGCATGCCAATCCGATTCGACGCGCCAACGCTTTGAAATGGGAAGGTGACAAACTCATCTTTGGGCAAAAACTTCAAGATAAAATTTTTCAAACATTTACAATAACAAGAGTGCTTAATTTTGAAATCTTTAACGATTGGATGCCCAATGATAACTGTTTTGTATCTGTTGATGAGAAATACAAAGATAAATACGGCATTCCCGTTGCAAACATTCGCATAGGGGCGCATCCCGAAGATGTAAGGGTAGGAGAATTTTTAGCCACCAAAGCGACTCAATTACTCCAACACATGGGAGCGAAGAATATAATGTACGAAATTTCTCCTTTGCCGTCTCAAAATCTCCAAGCGGGAGGCTGCCGTTTTGGTGACAATCCTAAGAAACATGTGCTCAATCGCTATTGCCAAAGCCATGATATTCCCAATCTTTTTGTAACCGATGGGAGTTTTATGCCAACAGGAGGCAGTGTGCCTTACACATGGACGATTTATGCAAATGCATTTCGTGTTGCGGAGTATATTAAAACAAAATTCGATACTCTCGTTACACTTTAGACATTCCTTCATTTCAAGTTTTTTAATCTTTTCCCAAATAACAACATTTTGAATATATTTTGATTATTGCCAGAAATAAGCAGGAGTGACTTGTAGGATACATGTGTCACTGTTTTACTACAGATTTGTAAATAAGGAATCAAAAATGCTTTTTAAAAGAGGATAATACAGAGGATAACAGATTTGAAAGCAACACGAAGTAGCGCTAGACCTAAAAAGCGTATTTTATTAACCCCACGAACTCCCAAACAGCGTTTCATACGATTTGTAGTTTTTATAGTGGTGCTTATAACCATCGTTTTTCTTGGAAAAATAGGTGTAGAAAAACTTTTTTTTAGTAACCCATTACTTGGAAAATGGCGCACTCAAACAGCGATGGGCATACGTGAGATTGAATTTCAAAGAGGAAGCATGATATCGTTTGGAACCAAGACTCCAGTAACGTACGATATCAAAGAAAATTATGTGGTCGTGATGGATCCTTCCTTGCAACTGGGAAGTAAGTACACCATCGTCGATAAAAATACCATTTCTACACAACTTGGAAATGCCAAAAGCATCTATAAACGCGTCGAGTAAGGCACGCTCTTTGCTTGTAGGCAACATAGTCAAAAAACGATAAGGAGGCAGTAATGATTGAGTTGATAGTAATAATGGCGTGTGTGATGATGAGTCTGCTTGTCTATCGCGTCGTATTTCCTAAGAAGCGTATGTTTAGGGAGATTGATTTTAATTACCGACCCTCTATTGGACGTAAATGAGCGAATTTCTAAAAAGCGAAGCGTTTATATTGTACGGTATTCCCTTACTCATTGCGCTTGCACGCATTACCGATGTGAGCATTGGGACGCTTCGGATTATCTTTATTGCCAAAGGTTTAAAGCTCTGGGCGCCCATACTGGGTTTTTTTGAAGTCAGCATTTGGCTAGGCGCTATTTCTCAAGTGATGGGAAATTTAAATACCCCTGCCAATTTTATCGCCTATGCACTTGGGTTTTCTTTGGGAAATTACTTGGGTATGTACATCGAAAGCCGCTTAGCCATCGGGATGGTGGTGGTGCGTATTATCACGAAAGAAGATGCGTTTGATTTGGTTGAAGCACTTCGAAACTTACGTTACAGTGTTACCGTTGCAGATGCACAGGGCAATACGGGTGCTGTTAAAATCATCTTTACCGTCATCAAACGTTCTCACATCAAAACCGTGACACAGCTTATTTTAAAACACAATCCTTTGGCGGTCTATTCTATCGAAGATGTGCGCCATGCGAGCGACCCTGACTTTCCACCTGTAAAATCACCGCGTGCGGCAAAAAATTTTAGTCAACTCTTGCGCGGTGTTCGAAAATAAACCTACAGCTCAATGTCGATGCCAACAGGGCAGTGGTCTGAGCCATACACTTCAGGCAAGATAAACGCGTCTTTAAGACGCGGTGCTAACTCTTTAGAGATAAAAAAGTAATCAATCCTCCAACCGACATTGCGCTCCCTTGCTCCCGCTCGGTACGACCACCATGAGTAACACTCCCTTTTGTCGCCATGAATGTGTCTAAAGGTGTCGATATAACCGTGCTCCAAGAGAGTATCTATCCATGCGCGCTCCATAGGTAAAAAGCCTGAGGTATCTTCGTTGGCTTTGGGATGTGTTAGGTCGATTTCTCGGTGGGCTGTATTGACATCGCCACAGATAATGATACCTTTTCCCTCCGCACGTAATGCCTCGCAATGCGCTAAAAAATCGCGGTAAAACGTCATCTTATGCACGAGGCGTTCTTCGCTTTGTTGACCGTTTGGAAAATAGACGTTAAACAAAACCACATTCTTAAAATGATGCTCCAAAATGCGCCCTTCTTTGGTGTGGTCGATATGCCATGCGGTATTCGTTTTATGGGTGCAAACCTACAAAGGGACTTTTTTCCCTATCCGTTTTAAACCAAGCTTAAACTAGCTCTTAGAGCTCCTACAAATCATTTTTCCATTTCAGTCT
>RZYK01000152.1 GCA_009930355.1 Campylobacterota bacterium
GGCTTTAAAGAGTGGGGGCATTTAAGTCATGTTGCCTGTGTGGATGGGATAGATAAAGATCTTCTCGTTTTAGGACTTCGGATACAAGAGTAGGGTATGGAAAAAAAGATATCAATTATTTTCGACATGGATGGAACGCTTATTGACTCAAGTGAGGCCATGACGCAGAGTGTTAATTACGTAAGAAATATGATAGGGCTTAGTACACCTTTGAGCAAAGAGATGTTAGAGTATCATATTAATGAACTTGACCAACATTTACCTAAAATTTTTTATAACACAGAAACGTATGATCCGAGCCATCGTGCTCTGTTTAAAGAACATTACATGCAAAATGCGCCTTCTATGATCCATCTGTATCCTGATGTGCGTCAAATGTTACATGTTTTGAGTCAAAGAGCGCATTTAGGCATTGCAACCAATGCCCATGATTGTTTTGCGCACAATATGCTTCAAGCTTTAGATATTGAGCACTATTTCTCAGGCATCATTGGTGCAAATAATGTTGCTGAACCAAAGCCCAGCCCTTTGATGGTTTATCACTTAATGGAGACATTTGGGAGCACGGCTGAAAATACTATTTTAGTGGGTGATAGCATCAAAGATGAACGTGCAGCTTTTAATGCCGGTGTACATTTTATTTTTGCGAATTGGGGATATGGAAAATCTCAAAATTCAAATCTTCGTGCACACAATGTTCACGAACTTTTAGCGCTTCTAAATACGTTTATTTAATCAATTCAAGTGGGGCTTCAAGAGTCCTTTTGATAATATTTACGGGAGTTTTTAGGGTATCTAGGATAAGGTGAGTCTCAATACTAGGCTCACTGAGCGTTCCTTTGACATCAACATTCGTAGCAATACGTTTATCTTCTCCTAAAATAACACCCCCTACAAGAGGAATCATATCAATAGCAGCGCTAAATGTTTTGAGTGTTTTTATTTGCAATTTTAAATCAAGAGCGTCGTTATGAAGATTGACACTTCCTTTTCCTATAATATCTGCACTTTTTCCCCTGAGTTGAAGGTCTTTAATTAAAAAAGCATCATCCGTTTGTTCAAACTGAAGTATACCATTTTCTACAAAATACCCCTCAGCACTAAAACTAGGGTCTTTAAAAATCATTAAGGAAGGAAGGGTGTTGATCGTTGCCATAAGGTTATTGAAAAATTTCAAATCTTTGATAAATGTATTTTTCATTGTAAATGACCCGTTTGTTTTATTTTCATCTTTGCTATGTAGATGTAATTCAAAATTTCCTTGATGAAAATAATTGCGATTAAAGAGAGCATTGATCATTTCATCATTCATTAAAAGGGCATTAATATCTAACTTTTTATTCTCTTTTTGATACGAAAAAGAGGCATCTTCTTTTTTAGATTCTATGTGAACTTTTTCGTTTAACAGAGTAATCGTATAACGATCTGATAGAATTTTCTTACTACTATTAGAATCTATAATGGAAGAATTTTCTCCATAAATTGTCGTTTTAATAGGGATGTTTAAAGGCTTATCATTTTGTGAAACCAAAAGATTAAGATCTTTTACATGTAAAGAAATTTCATCATCTACATGGAGCGCTACTTTATAATCACTGGTATGAGCATCAAGTGTTTTTGCGTTGGTTGAGAGATAAATTTCAAAATAATTTACGGGGGTTTCTTTGTCTAAAAGGGATGAATTGACATCGTAAAGGATAAGTTTTGAAGTAAAGGTTTCAAAATCTTGGGTGCTAACACTCACGCTCCCTTCTTTAAGTCCATTTTCATACATCAAAGGAGAGATGGTTGCGATTTTTGAGAGGTCATTAAGAATAAATTGATTGTTCTTAGGCTCAAAAATAATTGTCGTATTGAGTTCGGGTAATTGCATCGTAGTGGTATTGTTTTCAATGGCAAAAGAAGCTTTTTGTCGTGGTAGTTTTTGGGCATTTAAGAGTTCTGTTTTTCCAAATTGAAGATGCAATGCATGGATATCAACAAAGCCATCAAAACGAGATTTTTGAGTATCAAAGTCGCCCGTTGCATCAATATCAAAAAGGTTTTTATACTGTAAATTGGCACGCTTAAGTGTGACAAGGTAGTTATGAAATGAAACTTCGCCTGAGCGTGTTGTCATGGGCACACCACTGAGGTTAAAGTGGCTTGGGGAGAGTTTAAATGTCCCTATTGCATTGATGTCAAAAGGAAGAAATTTGATATCAAGCTTTACATGGGCATTTGTTTTTCCAGAAGTTTGTGTAATCGGCACATCAATGTTAAATGCATGTAAAATCTTATGAATGGAAGCGTCCAATTGTGTTGATGTTGTTAAATCAACGACAATTCCTGTGCCTTTTGTCAATAAATTATAAATAAAAACATCTGCTTTTTCAATCATTTTTTGTTCATAAAAAGGATCTATGACATCAAAGAGCAATTTGTCCTCATTCAACGTAATGCCTATGGTCTTAGCGTACGCAGGAGGAACGCTAGGTTCGAAGCTAATAGTTGCCTCTTTAAGGCTCGCATGACCTCGCATCTGCATTGGAAAATAATCGAGTGTTTGAATATTAAATTGCCCTTCTAAAAAATCTAAAATATACTCTTGTCCAACAATATTTTTATGTATCCAATCTTTTACAATAGGTTCTAAGTCAACTTTTGGTGCTAAAAAATCCATAAAATCGCTGAGTTCTTTATTGGTGAAGGGTTCACTTTGAACATGATAACGAAGCAAATCCCCATTCAATTCTAGTAGCGTGATACCTTTAAGCTTAAACGTCTCATAACTTCCTTCAAATGTGTAGGAATTTTGTTCAAAATCAAGGTGTGCCAACCCTTTTACATGTAAAGAAAAATCTTTGAGTTTGGCTTCGTGTATATCGAGTTTTAAGCTTGTTTTTGATTGGGGTGTTATTGTAAGTTTGGCGTGTAAATGTTGACTCTCAAGCTCAAAGTGATTGTCAGCGTAATAGACACTTATATGTTCATTGGCATAGATAAGATTTTTAATCTCAATTTTGCTAAAAAATTGATTGAGGTAAGATAAATTTTCAATGATTTTTGAACTCTCTTCTAAAGAGGTATCTGTCTGCGTTGTGGTGTTGATCTCAAGGGTTTGAATGCTTACAATTAATTTTTTATCTAGTTTAATATATAATTGATCAATTTTAATCTTCGGCAAAATAATAGCGTCGAAGGAAATGCCATAAATTAGGGTTCCCATTAATGCTACGAACACAAGAATTATGAATAAAAACAATTTCCAAATATTTTTAATAGTATGCGATGTCGCTTTAATAATCATGATTACACTTCTCTTTCACTTAACCAAGCCTATGAGCTCAAGCTCCGTTGCTTTTGTGCCTCAAGGCTCAATAGGGCAAATTATAACATATATGGTTGAGAAAAATTTTGACCTTCATCCTGAGATAGATAAATACCTTCTTCGTTTAATTGGAAAGCCTCAAGCAGGTTGGGTCAATATTAATCAAGAGGTCTTAACACGAGGTGATTTTCTCCACAAACTTTGCTATTCAAAAGCTCCATTAAAAGTGATTACGTATATTCCAGGTGAAACCAAAGAGCTCTTTTTTGCACAGATTGCCCTTGATTTTGATCTCTCTTATGACACATTACATAAAGAATATGCTGCTGCTACACCCTATGTTGATGGTTTTATTGTGCCAGAGACGTATTATATTCCTGTGGGTATCAGTGAGAAAAATCTCATTCACTTTCTTTTAGCCCATGCCAGAACCTATCATAGAACCGTTTTTGAAAAGATTTTTGGTGAATTTAATGAAACAAAATGGCAAAAATTTATCATTATCGCTTCTGTGATTCAAAAAGAAGCAGCAAATGTTGAAGAGATGCCTTTAGTCTCTTCTGTTATTTACAATCGTTTGAAAAAAGATATGAAATTACAAATGGATGGTACACTTAATTATGGAGAGTATTCTCACACGAAAGTAACACCTCAGCGTATTCGTGAAGACACTTCTTCTTATAACACTTATTTGCATAAAGGCTTGCCCCAAAATCCTATTTGTAGCGTGAGTAAAGAGGCAATATTTGCGGCTATTTTTCCTAAAACAACCAATTATCTCTATTTTGTAAAAAACAAAAATGGAACGCATACCTTTTCCCAAAATTATGAAAGACATTTGGAAAATATTCGTAACGGTTTTTAATAAAGAAATGGGTAGGATTTTCAAATCTAATTTTTTAAAAGGCTAGTCTATGGCACAAACAATCAATACTATTATTTATACCCAGGTTGATGAAGCACCTGCTTTAGCGACGTTCTCTCTTTTGCCAATTATTAAGGCATTTACAAAAAGTTCTTCCATTGCTATTGAAACACGAGATATCTCATTAGCCGGTCGTATTTTGGCTAATTTCCCTGATACTTTAACCAATGAACAATGTGTCAATGATGATTTATCTTATTTAGGTACGCTTGCCAATATGCCTGAGGCAAATATTATTAAATTACCTAATGTCAGTGCTTCTTTGCCACAGCTTAAAAATGCAATTAAAGAGTTACAAGATAAGGGATACATGATTCCAGAGTATCCAGAAAATCCTATAAACCCTAAAGAAAAAGAGATACAAGCACGTTATGCTAAGGTGTTAGGCAGTGCTGTAAATCCCGTGCTTCGTGAAGGTAATTCAGACAGGCGAGCTCCTTTATGTGTGAAAGAATATGTCCGTAAAAATCCTCATCGCATGGGTGCATGGAGCCATGATTCACATTCTCATGTTGCTTATATGAACGAGGGTGACTTTTATGGTAATGAAAAATCTATAACCGTACCCAATGCAACCACCATTCGTATAGAATTAGTGGGAAAAGATGGTTTAACAACCGTTTTAAAAGAGAAATTAGCATTATTAAAAGATGAGATTTTTGATGCAACCTTTATGAGTTCACAAAAATTAGTTCAATTTTTTGAAGCACAAATAGAAGAGGCAAAAGCTCAAAATATTTTGCTCTCTTTACATTTAAAAGCAACCATGATGAAAGTGAGTGATCCCATTATGTTTGGGTATGCCGTTAAAACTTTTTTCAAAGATGTTTTTGAGAAAT
>RZYK01000478.1 GCA_009930355.1 Campylobacterota bacterium
ATGGATTTTTATCTCGTCGATACTGCCGGGATACGAAAGAGAGGTAAGGTGAATGAAGACCTTGAGTACTTCTCAGTGATTCGTTCCATACGGGTGATAGAGAATGCCGATGTCTGTATCCTGATGCTCGATGCCACCCGCGGTATTGAGAGCCAGGATCTCAATATCTTCTCGCTGATTCAGAAAAACCGTAAGGGACTGGTGGTCTTTGTCAACAAGTGGGATATGGTGGAAGAGAAAGATAACATGGTGATCAAGACCTTTGAGAATGCCATCCGTCAGCGGCTGGCCCCCTTTACTGATTTCCCCATCATTTTTGGTTCGGCAATTACCAGGCAACGTATACTGAAAGTAATGGATCTGGCCAAGGAGGTATATGTGAATAAAAAAAGAAAGGTGGCTACCAGTAAACTCAATGAAGTGTTGTTGCCCATCATCGAGCGTACACCTCCACCGGCTAACAAGGGGAAATATATCAAGGTGAAGTACATTACCCAACTGCCCAATACACAGGTTCCCTCGTTTGTCTTTTTCTGCAACCTTCCGCAATGGATTAAAGAACCCTATAAACGGTTTATTGAGAATAGGATACGTGAGAATTGGGATTTCTCGGGGACACCAATCAATGTCTTTTTCAGGGAAAAATAAAAATAGAGGATAGAAAACCGGATGAGCATCTCTTCCGGTTTTCTGTATCGTAACGTTGTTTTTACTTTCCATCCTTCCTGAGAAACGGATTACTGTTTATTAACAGAACTGTTTCAGCTTCATCTCTTTAAAAATAAATCACAAAAACAGATGTTTTCCCAAAAATATTGCGTTAATTTGTACTACTTTTGAAGGAAAGTGGTTGGTAAAAACTGCTACTGTGTTTTAAAAAATTAAAATTTGAACTGCAACATCCCACCTGTGTGGTCGGGGTTTAATGAAGGGACTACTGATGAATACGAAAAACAATCTTGATGAAACTAAATTAACCGTCAATACAGAAAATAACGACAGCGACCTGAACCC
>RZYK01000153.1 GCA_009930355.1 Campylobacterota bacterium
TGCAATAACACTATACTTGGTTTTACATGTAGGCGTAGCTGTTCTAAAAAGAAAGAAAACACCTTTTTCAAAAAGTTTTTTACAAAGCTGATACAACAACAAATCATCAAACAAGCGCATAAAAACTCGCTTTTGCTCTAAAATACCTTTTTGCTCATACAAAGCATTCACTTTAAAACGAATAGCAGGACGCTCTAATGAAGCCAATGCCTTCATCTCATTCTCTTGACATACTACCATCCGCTCAACCACGCTCAAATCTGTGGCAATGACTTCAAAGTTATCAATAGGCTGAGTATTTTCTATTTTTCCAATACTATAAGAACTATTACATGTTTGAATTGTAATGATTTCACCTTCTGCTATCAGGGTAGATACACGTTCATACATATTTTTATAGTCTAAAGTATTCTTTACATGTAAAAGCGCTTGATCATTTTCAAAAAGAGATGTAGAACTGTTTTCAAGGGACTGGGTAAAAGGAAAAAGATACGTTTTTGAATCTGCATTATCAACCAAAGCTAATTGCTTAGGTGTAAAAATAATAGGCGCTACCATAAGGGGTAAAACTTCTTCATCCAAAGGAAAATCTTCAACCACTTCTACACTCGAAGATTTAAAAAAAATGGATAAAGGAAGTGCTGCTGAGAGACAATCTGCAAAAGTACCTAAACGACTCTCATCTGCATCAACATAAAGGGTCACAATAGAATCTTTACGAAGAATTTTATGCGTTATATTAAAATCAACGGCAATCTCTTTAAGCAAACTCTCTAAAACACCATTTTTTGAAACATAATTAAAATTAAAGGCTAAAATCATCGCTCCTCCAAACAAGATACATCAGCGACACTTTGAATGTCAATCTCTTTTACTTGCTGATACGAAAATCCCAATTCATTTAAATGCTTAAGTAATGTTGCCTCCATAATTTCACTGCCTTTTAAAACAGCTGGCGTCATTTTAAGCGTTGTATCATCAATAACTTGGGGAATTATACCTACAATTTTTGTGGGAGGGCGGTCTCCTACAAGATCCATCATGGAAAGTGTTTGAAGCATCTCAACCTCATGTACACTGCCTTGCCATGTAATAGAACTTGGAACATTTTCAAAATCAAAGAAGTAAACATCTCCTATTTTTCCATCGCGTGCATCAACACAATCAAGAACAATAAGGTAGTCATATTCAGCAATAATGGGGATTAATCTCTCAGCAAGCGTACCACCATCAATAAAGGTAAGGGTATGTTCATCTGAAGAAAACGCATACTTTTGTTCAACAAGGCGGCAAAGATGAACTCCGACACCTTCGTCGGAGAACATCACATTGCCAATGCCTAAAACCAATACTTTCAATTCAAGACTCTCTTAGTGCTTATGGTCGTTTTTAAGAAACTTATAACCACTAATGATAGAATCCATTGCACCTTCTTTACCCATAATAGAGTTAAACATTGCTAAGTACATATGAATTGGTAAAAAGATTAAGATTCCCCACATAAAAATATGGTGAATCTGTCTTACCATCGCCAAACCGCCCATCATCGCTTCAAGTGGACGCATATAGTCATACAAGAAAAGACCAATACCACCACCTTGATAACAATGTACATACAAAATAAGTCCTGTTAAACACAAGACAAAAATCATCACATACAATCCCACATACGCAGCAAATTGTAATGGATTATACACACCTCTCATATGAGGATGTTCCCCCATAAAAAGGTAATACTTGATTTGTTTAATCCATATCGTTGGACTTAAACAATCAAGAAGCGAAATTCTCTCTTTTGAACTAATTCGGTCAAAAAAGAAGAGGTAAGTTTTAAAGATTGTAATTGCAATCAATAAAAAACCAAAAATTTCATGCCACATTCTAAACTTTGCATTTAAGAATAAAATTGGCTCATCTGAAGCTTCGGGTGTAATAAAACCATAGGTAATATAAAAACCAGTAACAGTCAATACAACCATTGCAACTGCTCTTAGCCAGTGCGTCCAACGAAGGCCAGCCGAGAATTCAAATTCCATATTTCTTTTCATTTTAGACTCCTCTTTGGCGTTTAGCAAGAACAAGACCCGCCATTAACATTCACCTTATAACTGCTCATTTCATTCCCTTTTGTATCCATAACATGTACAGCACATGCCAAACATGGGTCATAAGAGTGAACCAGCCTTACAATTTCAAGAGGTTGAGAAAGATCTGCAATTTTAAGACCAATCAATGACTCTTCATAGGAGCCTCTCACACCCTTAGCATCTTTTGGACTTGCATTCCATGTTGTAGGAACAACCGCTTGGTAATTTTCAATCACACCATTTTTGATTTTTACCCAATGGCTAAGTGTACCACGTGGTACATGTCCAATATAGCGACCTTTATACTCTTTATTCTTATCGATTTTATAACTTGCACATGTCGCATCATCCACTTTTAGGTTTTGAATTAACGAATTAAATGCTTCCAAACCGTAATCTGCTACAACTTTTGTTTCCAACATACGGCATGCGGTACGTCCTAGTGTTGAAGCAACAGCAGCAATTGGAAGACCTGTGTCTTTTAAGAATTTATCCACAACCGTTTTAACACGTTTATTACCCATAGCGTAGTTAACAACAATATTTGCTAATGGGCCAACCTGAAGTGGTAATCCATTATAACGTGGTGCTTTGACCCATGTATATTTTCCTTTTTCATCCACCACTTTTGTCGGCGCTAAAACACCTTTGTCATTAATAGTTTGAGCATCTTTAAGGCCTGTGTAATTTGGCTCTTGACGACCCTCATATGGATGATATGCAGCATTATCTTTGTACCATGCATGGGTTGCTTCTTCAGTGATTTTACTCTCATCAATTTCTTGAACTTTAAACGGTTTGCCACTCACAAGATTAATGACATCCGCACCCATCATTACACCGCTATTGAATAAAAACTCACTTCCACTAATTTGGAATTCTTGATGTGTCCAAAGATTTGGAACACCAAGACCTGCTGTAACACTTGGTTCTTTTGAATAAGCAAGGCCAGCCATTACCACATCAGGGTAATATGCACGATTTACAAACTCTGCCATCTCTTTAAATTTTGTCATGTATTCACCCAAACGTGAAGGTGTTTGAAGATCCATAATACATGTCACACCACCCACCGTCAAACTTTGAGGATGCGGTTGTTTTGCACCAAAAATAGCCATCATTTGAGCCGCAACACGTTGCATTTCAAGTGCTTTTAAATAGTGAGAAACCGCAATTAAGTTTTGCTCAGGTGTTAATTTATATGTAGGGTGTCCCCAATACGCATTTGCGAATGGTCCAAGGTTTCCTTTTTTTACAAACTCTGCTACTCTTTTTTGTGTTGCAACTAAATCGTCAGCACCACATGCAATAGGCGCATCTGTATATTTAAATGCCTCAGCTGCTGCTTTGTGTGGATCAGCTTTAAGGGCAGAAACAACATCCACCCAATCAAGCCCATGAAGGTGATAAAAATGTACCACATGATCATGCAAGAAAAGAGCACAGTTCATAAGTGTACGTGTCAATTTTGCATTAAGTGGAGGCTCAATACCTAACGCATTTTCAACAGCCATAATTCCTGCTTTATAGTGAGAATAGGTGCAAACGCCACAAATTCTTTGAACCATAAAACCCGCATCTCTTGGATCTCTGCCTTTAAGGATGGTTTCAATACCTCTCCATAACGTAGAAGAAGCATACGCTTCCGTGACTACATTGTTATCATCAACAATGACTTCAACTCTTAAGTGCCCTTCAATTCTGGTAATTGGATCGACTACGATTCTTTTGCTCATTTATTTATCCTTCTCTTATTCTTCACTTTTTCCACTGCCCTTAACCGCAGCAATTGCTGCGTGAGCCGCAATACCTACTGCTGTCGCCGTTAAGAGTGCAACACCTACTTTATCAGCCGTTTTATCTGCACCCTCACCATATACAGTGTGGTAGAGTCTATCACCTAATGGCTCTTCAAATGGTCCCATATTATCCCAGAATCCTGGCTCAGAACAGCCAATACAGCCGTGTCCTGCTTGAACTGGCCATGATGTATGCTGATTAAATCTTTCACGTGAACAGTTATTAAATGTGTAAGGACCTTTACAGCCTACTTTGTATAAACAAAAACCTTTTTTTGCACCTTCATCACCAAATGTTTCAACAAATTCACCCGCATCAAAGTGACCACGTCTCTCACAAAGATCATGAATTCTAAGACCATACGCCCATTTTGGACGGTTGTATGCATCAAGAGCAGGAAGTGTGCCAAAAAGAATATAATGAAGTACGTTACCTACAATGTTTTTCTCACTTGGAGGACAGCCTGGAACATTAATAACAGGTTTATTGGTAATCTTACTCATAGGTTGTGCATTCGTAGGATTTGGATGTGCTGCTTGAATACCACCAAAACTAGAACATGAACCAATTGCAAAAATAGCAGCAGCAGCGTCAGCCGCTTTTTTAGCTGTCGTTTGACCTGTATGGCCATGTGGTCCTACTGTTAAATAGAAATCACTGCTACCAGCGGGGATACCACCTTCAACCATTAAAATAAATTTGCCTTTATACTTTTCAAGAGCACTCTCTAAATTATGCTCTGCTTGCCATCCACAAGCAACCATTAAAGTCTCATGATACTCTAATGAGATATGATCAAAAATCAAACTATCAATCGTAGGTGCATCTGAGCGTAGCAAACTCTCACTACAACCTGTACACTCTGCCATATGTAACCAAATAACAGGTAAACGATCTGTTAATTCAGCAGCTTGTGCCATAAGCGGTGTAAATGTTGAAGGTAGAGACAACATAGCAGTAACGCCCGCTGCCCATTTCATAAAATCTCTACGGCTAATGCCATGCTCTTCCATCAAAGCAGCAATAGACTTACCCTCTTTAATACGAGGGAACTTTTCAAGACTGCTGAGTCTATCCGCAAGTCTTTCATAAAGTTTCGCGTGTTCCATATAGTTTCTCCTGTGTAAAATTTCCAAGATCAATTTAAATTTTCAGTTTAGACAAAAACGTTTTACCTAAC
>RZYK01000154.1 GCA_009930355.1 Campylobacterota bacterium
ACTTAAATGCTCCTCTAAACTCTTCTTATTTGGAAGTTTTGTGAGCATATCTTTATAGTTTTGCTCGCTTAAAACACATTGTTGTAATTCGACGGTTTGCTTTAACTGAGATGTATATGTTTTATTGGATTCTCTAAGTTCAATCGCATCGACAATGCCCTGCAAGGTTTCTAAAAAATAGTCAAAATCAATCGGTTTAAGAAGATACCCGTTAATGCCTAAACGAATAGACTCTAAAAAATAATCACTATCGCTATAAGCCGAGGTAATAACAATCGCCGTCTCTTTACAAATTTTACGAATTTTAGCAATAAAAGAGAGTCCATCTATTTTAGGAATTTTTAAATCACTAATAATAAGGTCATAAGGAGATTGAGAAGGGCTTGATGATGGAATAGAAGGAATGGTGATTTTTGCATCCACAAAAAGATCATAAGCACTCTGCCCATCACCCACGACATCTATATGTTCAAAAAAATCACACAGCAAGGCATACGTATATTTTTGCGTCACAACATCATCTTCAATATACAAAACTTTTAGTGATTTACAACGCTCTTTTAAGCCCTTTATATGCGCTTGTGTCATTGATTTCCTTATTATCCTCTTAATTAAAAAAAGATTATACTCAAAGATTATCACATATTATCTGTTTCTTATAAGGATTATAAGGAGTAACACTATTTTTACATAACCAAGCGATATCCTGTTCCATATTCTGTCATAATAAATGTTGGCTTTTTAGGGTTATCCCCAAGTTTTTTGCGAATATTTTGTATATGATAATTCAGTGATTGGCGAGAGCTTAATGAAGAGAGATGGATTGCCAAAACATCACGGTAAACGACTCTGTTTTTATTTTCCATGAGAAACGATAAAATTTTATACTCTATGGCAGTTAGGGCTAGAGGAACTTGATTGAGTAAAATAGTGTGACTCTTATAATCAATGGTTAAACTTGTTTTTGCATACTCAAACTTAATCATAGAACAGCGTTTTAAAATTGCCCACATGCGCACTTCTAACTCTTCAAGCATAAAAGGTTTACACAAATAATCATCTACTCCAAATCGAAACGCTTGAATTTTTGCCTCAATATTAGAATGACAACTTAATACAATAATAGGAATGCTGTTTTGGTTATTGATTTGTTTAATCACATCAAAACCACTAAAATCGGGTAATGATAAATCTAACAATAAGAGCTCATACGAGGTAGACAAAAGCTTTGCTAGGCCATCAACAGCAGTTTCGGCAACCGTTACCTCAAAGCCAACACCTTCTAAAAAATCAGCAACTTCTTTAGCAGCTGCTGTATCGTCTTCAATCAAAAGGACTTTAATTTTTTTTTGCATGTTCACTCACACTCCCCATTTTTATTCTCCTAATTATACATAAAGCTCATAATTTTACACATAATCTTCTTTTTTTCAAGGGAACACTTCATGCATTTTCACTCTTGAAAGAAGTTTAACTATCAAAGGAGCGCACATGAGTTGTTCGTGTACATCATCAACCAGCACCCAAAATGAACTCCATACGAGCATTTTAGAAAAAATAAACAACCACCCGTGTTATTCGCAAGACGCTCACCAACACTATGCGCGCATCCATGTAGCCGTAGCACCCGCGTGTAACATCCAATGCAACTACTGTAACCGCAAATACGACTGCTCCAATGAAAGCCGTCCAGGGGTCACCAGCTACAAACTAAGCCCTGAAGAAGCAGTGAAAAAAGTTTTACATGTAGGCGGACTCATCCAACAACTCAGCGTCGTGGGCATCGCAGGACCAGGCGATGGATTAGCTAATCCTAAGCAAACCTTTAAAACTTTTTCACTCTTAAAAAAATACGCTCCCGATATCAAACTCTGTCTTTCCACGAACGGTTTGATGATTCATAAGCATATCGATGAAATTACCAAATACACCATTGAACATGTCACTGTAACGCTGAACAGTGTTGATGAGAGCGGTGAAATTGGCTCTAAAATCTATCCGTGGGTTTTTTACGACCACAAAAAACACAGAGGCATTGAAGGGGCAAAACTTTTACTTCAAAAGCAACTGGAAGGTATCAAAATGCTGGTGGAACGAGGTATTTTAGTCAAAGTAAACGCCGTACTCATTCCAGGTATCAACGATGCCCATTTACCGCTTGTGGCTAAAAAAGTGAAAGAGTTGGGTGTGTTTATTTTCAACGTCATGCCACTGATGTCAAAACCTGAATTTGGAACAAAATTTGGACTCGATGGTGTGCCTAGTGCCACGCATAAACAGTTGATGAAAGCCCAAAATGCCTGTGATGTCAATGTCAAGATGATGCGCCATTGCCGTCAATGCCGTGCTGATGCGGTCGGACTTTTGGGAGAAGACAGAAGCGATGAGTTTTTTAAAGAGAGTTTTGAGCATAAAAGCTTTGAAGAACTCTGCATACATTATAACCTTGATGGACGCATGAAAACACATGAAAAGATTGAGATGTGGCGAAGGGCACTTCGCATAGCCAACGGTAAAATAAGCCAAGAAAGAGCCAGTAAAGAGGAACTTAGTTCCACAAAAAAGACTACATTGGTGGCGATTACAACACGTGGCAATGGGCTTATTAATGAACACTTTGGGAGCGCAAAAGAGTTTATTATCTATGAAGCGGGCGATAAAGCTATTAAATTTCTCATGCACCGCAAAGTAGAAAAATCGTACTGTACAGGAAAAGAGGAATGCGATGGAAGTTATCCTATGGATGAAATAAAAAAAGTCCTTTCAGATTGTGATTTGCTTCTAACGCAAAAAATTGGTGAATGCCCTCAAAAAGAGCTTGAAAATATTCAACTCATATGCGATGAAAGTTTTGCCGATGAGCCCATTGAACTTTCTGTCTTAAAAGGTGTACGTAAACACTTCTTTGCCATCAAATAGGAACATAAAATGATGATCAACGATACAACACTAAGAGATGGTGAACAAGCACCTTATGTTGCCTTTAATACAAAAGAAAAAATTGCTATTGCTCAAGCACTTTACTTAGCAGGTGCCGATGAGCTAGAAGTTGGAATTCCAGCAATGGGAGCCAAAGAGCAAGCCGATATTAAAGAAATATTAGCCCTTGATTTGCCCCTTCGTATTATGAGTTGGAATCGTGCTAGTATGAGCGATTTAGAAGCTTCTTTATCCTGTGGTTTAAAAGCGGTAGATCTCTCTATTCCCCTCTCAGATATTTTGATTGAAGCAAAGTTTGGAGGGGATAAAAAACGTCTCTTCAAAAATCTTGAAGAGGTTTTACATGTAAGCCATCAAGAGGGAATTTTCACCTGCATTGGAGGAGAAGATAGCTCACGAGCCGATGTAGGATTTTTAAAGGAAGTCATGGAATTTGGTAAAAGTCTAGGCGCTTCTCGTTTTCGTTATTGCGACACGGTGGGCATTATGAGACCACACCAAATTTTTGAGCATATTTCTTACCTCAGCTCTTTTAATCTTTTAGAAATTGAAATGCATACGCACAACGATTTTGGAATGGCAACGGCTAATGCCATTAGTGGTCTTGAAGCAGGGGCAAAAAGTGTTAATACAACCGTCATTGGGTTAGGGGAACGTGCAGGAAACGCTAGTTTTGAACAAGTTTTAATGAGTCTTACACATCTTTTTAAAGAGAAGCGTACTATCAATGCTCATGCACTCAAGCGTGTAGTATCGCTTGTTGAAAAAGCTTCAAA
Source organism: Campylobacterota bacterium (assembly GCA_009930355.1). GTDB lineage: Bacteria > Campylobacterota > Campylobacteria > Campylobacterales > Sulfurospirillaceae > Sulfurospirillum. The sequence continues at coordinate 3,717 of RZYK01000154.1, forward strand.
ACAGAGCATTTCATCTACTATGCCTATTGTTGGGAAAAACATCTTCTCACACGAATCTGGCATTCATGTTAATGGTATGATTAAAAATGAAAAAGCTTACGAAGCATTTCCACCACATTGTGTTGGCATGCAACGTAGTTATCCTATTGGCAAACACTCGGGAAGCTCAACACTACGCTTTCATTTGCGCGCTATGGGCTACGAACCTGAAAATGAAGTCATTAATCGTTTAGTACCACAAGTACGAGAAATAGTAACCCAACGCAAAAAAGTACTCAATAAAAGAGAGTTAGAAAGACTCTACAAGACTTTAAGAGCAGGCTAAATAATGCAAGCGTATCCTTCAAAAATCATCTGTGAATGTGGACAGAAAAGTATACAAGAAGCCATTGATATTTTTAAATCCACTACCCTCCCCTATAAAAAAGCTAAAAAACTGGTCACTCAGTGCAATCAAAGCTGTTGCAATGAAGCGTTACGTATGCTTTATCAATGCGTCAAAGGCAAGAAGCCTATTAAAATACCTTATGAAAAAATCGCTTTTTTAATTGATCAAAAAAAGAATTATAATCAAGCCCTAAATGCCCTCCCATAGACTCTTTCTCGTTAAATAAGGATAATTTAACTCCCACTAAGATACCATATAAGAATGACTCACATTGAAAAAATACGACTTTTAAAACTGTTATACCAGTACCGAGCGATGGGATTTGAGTACTTTCAAGAGTATCGACCTTTGGCTTTGCTTCAGCAAGCAATGCCTTCAAGTACACTCGAAGAGCTCAAAAAAAGTGTTGCACAATGTCATTTGTGTGGCTTAGCAAAAAGTCGAAAAAATGTTATTTTTGGTGCTGGAAATCTCAAAGCAAACGTCATGTTTATTGGAGACAATCCAGGAGTCAGTGAAGATGAAACCGGCATGCTTTTTAGCGGTAAAAGCGGTGAGTTGCTTGCCAAAATGATTGAAAATGTTCTCTTGATTCCCAAAGAAGAGGTTTATGTGACGCATATTTTAAAGTGTAAAACACCCGATAATCGTGTTCCAACACCTGAAGAAGTGGCGTGTTGTAAACCTTATATTATGCAACAAATCCAAATGATTCGACCTAAAATTATTGTGGCGTTAGGCTCGACCAGTTTTCATCATCTCACAGGAGAATATGATACACCCATCAATACAATACGTGGCACTGTGCTTAATTTTGGAGAGGCCAAATTAATCCCAACGTTCCACCCTAATTTTTTACTGCGAAATCCTAGTGCGAAAAAAGAGGTTTACGCAGATATGCTAAAAGTAAGGAGCATGTTATGAAATTTTGGCTGACCCT
>RZYK01000155.1 GCA_009930355.1 Campylobacterota bacterium
TTAGCCATTCACTTTGAGGGACGGCTTGATGATGCATTAAACTTATGATACAATTTTAGGAATTATCCGATGCTGACACAGAATCTTGAACACTACCTTTAATAAATATATATATTCTAATTAAAAAATATAACCATCTTTCTTTAGTTTGAATTTATTATTATAACCCAAACTGCTAGTTAAATAGCAAGGCTTTTTTATCATCACCAAGTTTCAAAAAGCAGTTGATAGCATAAGCGGTGATGAAGAGTCTAAGCTTTGTTAAAAAGCCACCAATGGTTGTAGCCTTGATTACTTTACCAAATTTAGCCGTTATCATAGAAAAGGCAGTTTCTACACCTTTTCTGATTCTACGCTTGGTAAAATAATCTTCTGTATTTTCTCGTTGCATGTTATTGCGCCCAATGGGTGATAGTACAATATCAAATCGCTTTAAAAAAGCTTCTAACTTGGATGAAACATACCCTTTATCTCCAATCGTGATTGATTCTTTGGGTAGATGGTGCATGAATTGATACCCAGCGGTAACATCGTGTATAGAGCCTTCTGAAATATGAACCATCACAGGTTCTTTATCTGTCGTCACCACCATATGCACTTTAAGCCCATAAAAGAATCTCCCTTTGGATGCATTGTACCCTTTCAAAGATGGATCACTCCACAATCTGACTCTGCTTTGCCTCGTTATCTGGCACAATTCAACAGGAAAAGAATCTACGGAGTAAATCTTGGCACCGTTTAATCGCTGAAACAATGAGCCTAAAAACAAAAAAAGTGTGGACAACACGTCATTGATTTTTACCAAGCGGCGCAAAAATCTCGTGTAGTCAATCTCTTTCACCAAGTGCATCATCTTAACATACTGATGCGCTTTGAAATAGTTACCATTAAAATCATTTACTGCCATATACCCGATAAGCAATACTTCTGCATTACTAATCTCTGCTCTAACATCATCTTTTATCCCTGATAACTTCAAATATTCGTCAATTAAACAATAAACTGTTATAATATCTCGCTCCATAATCTCGCCTCCCACGGCTTTTTATGGAGTTTAAAGCAACTTCTAAACCATCTTTACAACTAGCAGTTTGGGTTTTTACATGTAAAGATGTTTATCCACTCTCAAACTCTCTTCTCTAAAAATACCGTACAATCATTCAATACTTTTTTCAAATACTCTTTCCAAAGCACTTAAAAACATTTTTACATCTGAGTCATGTTCTCTCTCAATACGCTCTTTTATATCTATTACGATAGTGCGCATAGCCACAATGCATTCATCGTAAAGTATCGATATTTCACTAGAACTTAGCTCACAGTTCTCTTTTCCAAAACGAATCAAAAATGCCTTACTCCACCATTTTTTACTTCCTAAAAGATGCAATGCTGGGATGTCTTTTTGGATGTATACGGTTGTGCATACGACATCATACGCAGGAGCAAGCCAGATGTTTTGGATGTTTTCATAGAGCAAACCAAAGTTTTTGAGGTGAGCATCGCCATTTTGAACGAGGGTGTTGATGACCATCATTTTGAAAAAATCTCTGAGTGCTTTTTTCTTGTGTTTTGGCGATACAAACGTTTTGATGGTTTTGGCGATGCTCTCATACGAGCCTTCGTATTTTTCATGGGCTTGGCGTGCTTGAAGAACGCACATATCTTCAAAACCTAAGTATGTGCCGTTCTCTTTGATGTCAAAGCGCTTCATGATGAAAAGCTTGTTATCATCAGAGAGGTAAAACTCAGGAACTTCGATGCCAGCAGATTTTACGACTTTCATGCAGTAAAACTCATTGAGTGCTAAGTGTGGGTATTCATCACCCCACGACTTGACGATGTACTCTTGCAGTGGTAAGGTGACTTTGTCGCGCACTTTAGCTAAGACTTTAGGTTGCACACCACTGAGCGGTGAGTTGAGGGCAAAACGGCGTACAAGTTCATCAAAAAGTACTTCACTTTTAGGATGCAAGAGTTCATCTATGCTTAACGTTGCTTCTTCTTGCGCGGCATTTGCTTCATAGGTCAATCTCCCTTTGATACTGTGTGCCATGAGCTTAAGTAGTCCAAAATTATCGGTTTTGGTAATTTTTGAGAAATGTTTTTTGATGATGGAAAGAAGATACCCCTCAGGCAAGTGCATCTCAAAAATGGGATGGAGTTTTGAGTGTGCATAACTCTTGGCTCGCACGGGCATAGTGAGTGACACAAAAGCATCTTGGTTTTCAGTCGTATAGTCAAAAATATATTCGTTATTTTCAAGAAGGATGGTGCCTGCTTTTTCGCTAAAAACCTTTACATGCAAATTATCTTTCATCTCTTAACTCCTCAAATGTTGGAAAGGGAGATTTTTCTTTACATGTAAGCTCATAGCCTAAATGCTCAAGGATGTGGAGTATTTTTTTGATCCCAACATCCGAGCTTGTGCCATTTTCAAGGGAGCTAATAGTTGCACGAGAAATTCCAAGGTCGCGAGAAAGTTGCTCTTGGGAAACTTTCTTTGCCTTGCGAAGTTGTGCTATGTAAGCTCCAAATTCTCTTAAATCCATCACATATCCTTGACTAATATTTTGTACATTTTATTATTTTTATATAAAAATGTCAAATATATCAAACAATTATGTGGATTTTTTCCAAGCCCAAATGCGTTCCCCTAAAAGTAGCACACCTACAAAAACGATACCATACTCAAACACTCCAGCCACTTTTTGTGCCCAGAAGCTATGAAGCAGGGCTAAGGTTAAAGCGAGATAGACTGCTTTGTGGTATGTTGAAAAGCGTGCAAAAAGTTTTTTTGTGGAAGTAAGTGCCATCAAAAGCACGATAACAAAGGCAATAAGTCCGACATAGATAAAGGGTTTTTTGAGGCTTTTTTCAAAGATAGTTATGAAGTCAAATTCGCTATCAAGAACGATAAAAATGCTTACATGTAAAAGAGCGTAGACAAAAGAGAGTAAGCCAATCGTTTTTCGAAAACGAAGCCAATTTTGGCCGCAAACTCTTTTACATGTAGAGGGTGCGAGTGAGAGTAAAAGAAGCGAAATCGCCCCGATACCCGTGTAACTGTATAGCATTTTAATGGGGTCGATGGCGTTGTCTAGTTGGTAGTAGGCAACGCCTAAGGGGAGTAGGGCAAGCAGAACGAGAAGGCTTTTCAAAAGAGCTTCCTCAAATCCATACCCGCATAAAGGTGTCCGACCTCTTTTTCGTAGCCGTTGAACATCAAGGTGTCTTGTTTGGAAAGTTTTCCAAGCACGCGCTCTTTAGCTTGTGTCCATCTAGGGTGGTCAACTTTTGGGTTAACGTTGGCGTAAAAGCCGTACTCTTTTGGGTTTTGCTCTTGCCAAGTGTTCAGAGGTTCTGTTTGCACACACTCGATGAGGTCAATGGATTTGATGGATTTAAAGCCGTATTTCCAAGGAACTACCAAACGAATAGGAGCGCCATTTTGCGGAAGCAAACGTTTGCCATACATTCCCACAGCGATGAAGGTGAGCGGATGGCATGCTTCATCCATACGTAAGCCCTCAACATAGGGGTGTTTGATGGAAGCAAAAATACCTTTGGCTTGGTCGGGAAACATGGAAGGTTCATGGCGTGTGGTGAACTTGACGTATTTGGCTTTACTATTTGGCTCTAAGTAATCAAGCAATTTGTAAAGCGGAAACCCAATCCACGGAACCACCATCGACCAGCCCTCAACACAACGAAAACGATAAATGCGCTCTTCCAAACCAAATTTGGCGATGAGGTCATCCACTTCTAGCATCTGCTCGGTTTTAAGTTCTCCAAAAAAGCCGACATTCCACGGGCTGGTTTTCATTTTTTGCGAGAGCTTGACAGGGGCCGTTTTGTCAGTGGAGAACTCGTAAAAATTGACGTAGTTAGTGGCTTGTTCTTCGGTGTTGAGGGTGAGCTTTAGAGGATTGGTATCGGGGGTGTAGGTGAGGCTTAAATCTTTGGGCAATGAAGCCATAAGCTGTGAAAGTGCCGAGCTACTTACCAACGCTCCCGCTCCTAGTTTTAAAAAATGGCGTCTGGCTTCAAAAAGGGCTTCAGGGGTAATATCGTTTACATGTAAAGTTTTCATAGCGACTCCTTTAAGAGTATTTTTTAATATTTATACATGAGGAAACTGCAAATGAAAGGTTGTTTCCTTGTTTGGAATAGATTCAATCCAAACGTTGATGTGATACATTTCACACACAGAATTTACAATATCCAGTCCTATTCCAAAGCCTCCAACGGTAGTGCTTCTTCGTTCAAAGCGTTTGAAAATGGTTTTTTTGTTTTCTTCGCTAATGCCGATACCTTTATTGGTAACTGTTAAAAGATGTTCGGAAAGTTTGACAGAGATGGTTGTTTTAGGATAGCTGTATTTAATAGCATTTGATAAAAGGTTATGAATCACTTTTTGTATACGAGATTTATCCATATGGATAAATGTTGTTTGGAGTTGCGCGGTAATTGTATTTTCTTTCGTCGCAGCGATTTCGTTGAAATAGCTAACGCTTTCTTGGATTAAAAGAGCAAGGTCAAACGACTCTTCAAATACTTCATCAATATCATTAAATGCGATATAACTTAAGCTGTTGTAAATTTGCGAAATGAGTTTTGTACTAATAGAAATATGATTGATGACGCGTTTATCGACAAATGAGCTTTGTTTTAGATTTGAAACACTCATCATCAAAGCTGCCACGGGAGTATTGAGTTCATGTGAACTATCTTTAATAAATTTATTGAGTTTGTCAATGCGTGAATGAACGGGTCTGAGTAAAAATCGGCTCAAAAAATAGCCTTCAATGCCAACAAAAATAGCAGAAATTAAAATGCTTAAGACAATAATTAAATTTAATTTGAATATCTCTTGTTCACTCTTTTTCTCATCAACAACAATATAAGCGACATCATTGATGGGGCTTGATAGCTCACGAACAGTATAACGCGTTGTGTTCAAATCAAAAACGGGCATGTTGACGTTTGAAAAAAGAGGTTGTTTTTCCTTATTTAACAATGCGACGTTAAAAAACTCTTTTGG
>RZYK01000156.1 GCA_009930355.1 Campylobacterota bacterium
ATTTTTCAAATACTGCACCGATAATGAAGTTGAATTTGTTGATTTTCGTTTTACCGATATGAAAGGAACATGGCATCATGTAACCTATACCATTGAGGCTATTAGTGCAGATTCTTTCCATAGTGGTATTCCATTTGATGGCTCTTCTATTGATGCATGGCAACCTATTAATAAATCAGACATGCTCCTTAAACCAGAAGCAGAAACTGCCTTCTTAGACCCTTTTACAGCTGACCCTACCATCGTTGTTTTCTGTGATGTTTATGACATCTACAAAAACGAATTGTATGAAAAATGCCCACGTAGTATTGCGAAAAAAACACTCAAACATTTAGCATCCACAGGGCTTGGTGATGTGGCTTACTTTGGCCCAGAAAATGAATTTTTTGTGTTTGATGATGTTAAAATTAGAGATGACATTAACTGTTCTTACTATGAGGTTGACTCTGAAGAGGGTGGCTGGAACAGTGCAAAAGAGTACAAAGATGGTTACAACACAGGTCACCGTCCAGGTACAAAAGGTGGTTACTTCCCTGTTCCTCCCATTGACTCAATGGTTGATTTACGTGCAGAGATGGTACAAATTTTAAAACAAATTGGTCTTGAAGTATTTGTGGTGCATCACGAAGTGGCTCAAGGGCAAGGTGAAATCGGTGTTAAATTTGGAACCCTTATCGAAGCCGCTGATAACGTTCAAAAATACAAATACGTTGTCAAGATGGTAGCGCACCTTAATGGTAAAACAGCAACCTTTATGCCAAAACCACTCTATGGTGACAATGGTAGCGGTATGCACGTTCACCAATCTATCTGGAAAGATGGCAAAAACTTATTTTACAAAGCGGGTGAATACGCAAACCTTAGTGATATGGCACGATGGTATATCGGCGGTATTTTAAAACATGCAAGAAGTGTTGCATCCTTTACAAACCCATCAACTAACTCGTATAAACGTCTCATCCCAGGATTTGAAGCACCTTCAATTTTGACATACTCTATGCAAAATCGTTCAGCATCATGTCGTATTCCTTACGGTGCTGGTGAAAAATCGGTGCGTGTTGAGATGCGTTTTCCTGATTCAACAGCATGCCCATACTTAGCCTTCTCTGCAATGTTATTGGCAGGAATTGATGGCATTAACACCAAAACAGAGCCTGTTGGACCAATGGATGAAGACTTATTTGAATTAACACTTGATGAAATTAGAGAAAAAGGGATTAACCAAATGCCTCATACCTTAAGAGGTTCTCTTGAAGCATTAATCCGTGATAACGAGTATCTTAAACCTGTCATGTCTAAAGAATTTATCGACACCTACCAACATTACAAATTTGAAACTCAAGTTTGGCCAGATGAAGCAAGACCTACTGCATTTGAATTTAAAACTATGTTTTCTTGCTAATCCAACAAAGGGGATTCCTCCCCTTTGTCTCTTTTTTATTTTCTTTTATCTTTACATGTAAAAACAAAATCCACCTAAAAAATCAACCCACCCTCTTCTTTAAGCTCTTTTGCACTTGATTTTGGTAAAGGAGAGACATCCGTAAAATACTCCATAACACCATCTACTTTTCTGGCATTAACACCCTCAGGAACTTTAAATTCACGGGTTGTTTCAGGATGCAATTCAAGATATTTTGTCATAAAATGTTTAAACGCAGGAGCTGCCGCACGACCACCTGTTTCACTTTTTCGCATAGGGGTATTATTATCATTTCCATACCACGTTAATACTTCAATATCGGGAGAAAATCCACAAAACCATGCATCAATATTATTATTAGTCGTTCCTGTTTTTCCAGCAATCTCAATGCCCTCAACATAAGCGCTACGCCCTGTGCCTCGCTTGACAACCTCTTTAAGCATATCGACCATTAAAAAGCTCTGTTTTTCAGAAGTAATGGTTTTCGTTTTGGTAAGATAGCTTTTTTCTTCCCCTTTTCGATTAACAACTTTTTTTACCAAAAGAGGTTCTACTTTTACACCGTAATTAGGAAACATCGAATAAAAACTGCTAAAATCTAAAGGAGAAATGCCAAAAGTTCCAAGAGCAATGGAAAGATCCATTGAGAGATTCTCAAAACCATCTTTTTTAAATGCGTTATACACACTATCAAGCCCTAAAAGCGATAAAAGATTAATCGTAGCAAGATTACGGGAATGAACAATCGCCTCTTTTAAGGTAATTAGCCCTTCAAAATTATTTTCATAATTCCTTGGTGTCCATGTTTCATCAGTTTCGCTGTTGACATACGTTCGTGAAATATCAGGAATTTCACTCAAAGGGGAATACCCTAAATCCAATGCTTTTTGATACAAGAAAGGCTTAAAACTAGACCCAGGCTGTCTTCTACTTTGTGTGGCTCTATTAAAACTACTTTTTGAATAATCCAAACCACCCACCAATGCCAAAACATGTCCTGTATTATTTTCCACAACGACCATTGCACCATTTAGTTCTGAAACGTTCGCATTTTTTCCAGCACGCGCTACCATACCTTGATAGCCAACGCTCAGTGATTCGTGCGCTAATTGTTGTAATTTTAAATCAATACTTGTGTAAATTTGGTATCCACCACGCTTAATATCTTCATACTCAGGCAAAAGTGTTTTAATCACCTCATCTACCACATAAGGTGCTTTATTGCGAGTTAAGGTTTCATCGTAGACTACAGGATGCTCTAATGTAGCCTTCGTATACTCATCTTCACTAATCCATCCAATCGTGTGCATACGGTTAAGCACCTGATTGGCTCGACTTAAAGAAAGGTCCATATGTCGAGTTGGATCATAAGAACTAGGTGCTTTAGGAAGACCTACAAGCATTGCAATTTCTTTAAGACTTAATCGATCAAGCGATTTGTTAAAATACCCAAGTGCTGCCGTTTTGATACCATAATAACCATGTCCAAAATAAACATGATTAAAATAACGCTCTAAAATCTCCTCTTTACTCAGTTCCGCCTCAATCGTATAGGCTAAAACTGCTTCATTCAGCTTTCTTGAGAGTGTTTTTTGGCGTGTTAAAACTGTATTTTTAACCAATTGCTGCGTAATAGTACTTGCACCTTCCACTAATTTCATAGCTTTAATATCTTTAACAATGGCTCTAAAAATAGCCTCTATATTAATACCTCCATGCTCAAAAAACGAAGTATCTTCCGTTGCGACTAATGCTTCAATGACACGCGCAGGAATCTCCTCATAAGGGACATACAAACGATGTTCTTCCTCAAATAAATTGGCAATAAGTTCCCCATTTCTATCATAAATTTGTGTGGTTAATTTTGGGTTATACTTAATGATCTTGTGCGCATCAAATCGAATTTGTGCATATAAAAAAATAACCGCCATGAGTGTGGCAAAAATCACCATGGAAAAAATAGTCATAATATATTTCACGTTCTAAAACTCCTTTGTCTAAATCCTGAACTTAAAAGTTGTTGAGTGTAGATTTCTTTGGGATGCATTAATACCTCTTTAACCCCACCCTGCTCTACCATACATCCTCTTTGAATAATACCTACCTCATCGCAAAGATTGGCAACTGTTTCAACATCATGCGTCACAAACAAAATATCAAATCCATAGTGTGCTTGCAATTGTTTAATTAACGTAAGCACAACGCTCTTACTCTCTTCATCCAATGCCGTCGTAGGTTCATCAAGCAATAGAAGTTTTGGCTCAATACTCAAAGCCATGGCAATAATAAGACGTTGAAGTTGACCACCACTTAGCTCAGAAGGAAAACGCTTTAAAAAACCTTCTTCCAATCCCACCATTTCTAAATAGTGAACTGTGTTTTTCTCAGATGTCATAAACTGTTTTTCAATTGTACTTAAAGGAGAAAGTGCGGTAAAAGGATTTTGTGGAACAAATGCCATGCTCTCTCCTCGCACTAACGTATACGAAGCTTCATACTCTAAGATAACATCAAGTTCATGAGGCAACATACCTAAAAGGGCTTTGAGTGTTAAGCTTTTTCCACTCCCGCTCTCCCCAATTAACGCAAAAGAGTGTTCAAAAGAGAATCCTACATCCAGTAGCGTTTTCTCCTTGCTTTTAATCAAAAGCTTTTTACATGTAAAACTCAAAAATGCCCTTTTTGAATCTCATGGCACAACATTTCTAAAGTTTCTGCACTTTCGCCCAATTGAGGAATAATCCGCAAAATAGGCTTCATCACTGTCGGCGGGCGAATAGCTCCAACTAAAAAACCTTTGTGCATAAGCGCATTTTGTACCTGTAAAGCATCACTTCCCTCCGCCAAAGGATACGCACAAATCAATCCTTCCATCTGTATATCTAACTGCTGAAGTACTAAACTCTGGCGTTTTTCAATCTCTGCTTTAAGATTGGTTTTATGTCGCATCACATACAAAAAACCTTGATAGCCCAAAGCAATATCAAACAAAGAGGGAGCCGTTGTATAAATCATCGCTTTTGCTCTGTTTTGCAAAAATTCTGCAATGTGATTGGAACATAAAATATACGCACCATAACTTCCCAATGCTTTACCTAGTGTTCCCATTTTGATGTGATTTGCCTCTGGAGTGATATTAAACAAATCAAAAACACCCCGTAAATTATCACCCACAACACCCACACTGTGCGCTTCATCGACAATTAAAAGGGCATTGTAACGATTAGCCACTTCAAAAATCTCACGATTGAGAAGATCACCACTCATTGAGTAAATACCCTCAACCGCAATAATGATACGATTATAAGAGTGCGTGTTAATAAGATGTTCTAAATGGTTTGCATCATTATGAGCAAAGAGCAAAACGTGTGCATCGACTGTTTTTGCAGCAACCATACCACTCGCATGGTACTCTTCATCTAAAATAAGCAAATCTTTTTTACGAGGCAGTGCTTCAATGAGTGAAAAATTGGCTAAAAAACCACTACCACACACCATTCCTGCTTCAAAACTATTCGTGCGTGCTAAAAATTCTTCAAATTCTTGATGAATCGGATGATACCCATTCACCACAATAGAAGCTTTTGGAGCATGGGTTTTATACATTGAAACCTGTG
>RZYK01000157.1 GCA_009930355.1 Campylobacterota bacterium
TCTACTTCAACATAATGCAACTTTGGATACGTCGCTTTTAACGCATGAATATAACTGTAATCTTTAATAATGGCAATTTTTTGATTTTCAAGGTCTAGGAGAGAGTTGAGAAAATACTTGTGTTTATCTTTACGTGTCACAATAACCAAAGGACTGCTAACATAAGACTTGGTCGAAAGATGTGTAGCGCTTAATATCGTATCGTTTTCATACGCAGAGATAATATCTACCTCTTTATTTTTTGCTTTAAGAAGCGCATCTTGCCATGTTAAACTTGGAATTTTTTCTACATAAATACCTAATTTCTCCTCCACACTCTGAAGCAACTCTGCAACAATACCTATGTATTTTGACTCTTTATCAAACGCTTCATAGGGTAAGTAACGAGGATCTCCTGTAAAACGAATCACGGGGTGTTCTTTGAGCCACTGTTGTTCTTCTTCGCTTAATTCAAAAGAAGGCTTTTGCGTTCCTGAAAAATACGTATCGGTATTGAACACCCACTTACTGCGAAGTAAAATATGCTCCTCAGGCGTAATGGCATCTAACCCTTTTTGAAGGATACTATATAAAATAGCATTCTCTTTTTTGACCGCAAAATGAACATCACTTGAGAGCTCTTTATCGCTTACATCGACTTTACGAATGGTAAGATTGGTGAACATCTGCTCCATAATCGCATAACTCATCGTTCCCACACTATCAAAAGCAACATCAGCTTCACCAAAACTAACCAAATGTAAGGCTTCATAAACATTAGAACACATAATGGGCTTAATTTCAGGAATATCTCTTAGTAGTTTTTCACTCGTCCCATATCCACGCATTAAAGCAACCTTTTTCCCTTTAAGATCCTCTAATGTTGTGATGGCACTTCCCTTACGAACCGCCATGGCAGGATAATTTGTAAAAAATGGCGTGGTAAAAAAAGCATACTTTTGGCGTTTTTTAGTCAAGTAAACACTTTGTAAAACATCCACATTTCCTGCTTCAAACCGTTTAAGTAAATCCTCCCACGTCGCTTGAACATAGTTTACATGTAAACCTACTTTTTGTGCAACAAGATTTATATAATCCACACCAAGCCCAATGGCTTTTCCCTCTTTCATAAAATCAAATGGAGGAAAATCAGGTTCGTTAGAAACACTCATAATAGGATGTTTTTGTATCCATTGTTTCTCTTCTTGTGTTAGCGTCACCAAAGGTTTTCGTACATCGTGTGTGAGAAGAGAGGTATGTTCATCTTCCCCTTCCCAGCGCTCTTTAATGCTTTTTCTTTCATCCATGCTATACGCATCAATAGCTTTATTAATAATACTAAGCAGTAAAGGTTCATCATTACGCAAACCATACTGAAAACTACTCAGCGTTTCAGAATAGAGAGAGTATGCAATTTCGAGTTTATTATCAAAATATTTTTCTTTCAAAATAGATGCAAAAGGGAGTAAATTATCAATAGCAGCATCCACTTCTTTATTTAAAACCATCATGGCAAGTCCATGCGTATCTTTTTTTGTATACACAATCTTCGCTTTTGGAAAATGCTCTTTAATATGTAACACAAATGCACTTCCCTCAATCAAAGCAATTCGCTTATTCTCAAAATTACGATTGACATCGCTTACATTTTCACGTCGTGTCAAAATCGCTAAAGGCGAAATATAATAAGCATTGGAAAAGGATAAATCGTTTAAACGCTCAGGTGTTGGCGAGGCGGAAATGATTCCATCAAAATGGTGCGCTCTTGCTTCTTTAAGAGCCTCACTCCATGGAAGAGATGTCACATAAATAGGCAACGAGAGGTAGGACTCTAAAAGTTTAAGAAAATCATACTCTAGCCCTTTCATTTGCTCATTTTTATCCCAAAATAAAAACGGCTTCCACTCTTCATTCCCCGATACAAAATAAAGCGCTTTTTTTGTTTTCAAATACGCTCTCTCCTCGGCACTCAAGTCTAAACTTAAAGGTTTTTCATTAGACCATTTGGAGAAAATCTCAACCCATTTCTGTCGTGGAATGGCCTCTATACTCTTTTGTAAAATAGAGAATAACACCGGATTTGTTTTAGTAACACCCAAAGAAAGAGGAATACTTTTGCGGGTTAAATCTAAGGCATCGATTTTTAAACTGTTTAAAAACTCTTGTTCAATTTTATAGGTGACAACCGCACGATTTCCCACATACGCATCCACTTCTTTCATAGCCAGCGCATGCAACGCCATAGATGTATTATCGTAAGTTTTGACTGCAATACCCGGAAAATGGGTACGTAAATCTTGAATCGTTCCAACATTTTTTTCTAAGGCTACGGTTTTACCATACAAGGCATCCAATGAACCAAAGGAAGCGCCATCTTTATGTGAAACAATCACATGAGGAATATGCAAATACGCCCTAGTAAAATAAAAAAATTCTTGGCGTTCAGGTTTATCCGTAATGTCCATAATGGCATCTATTTTCCCCTCTTTGGCTTGTTCGTACACACTTTTCCAATTATCAGAGACGATTTTAAGTTTGCCTTCTAAAAGTTTATTGAGCTCAACAACAATCTCAGCACCAATCCCTGAGGCCCTCCCATGATAATCCACAAAATTGATAGGTGCCCAATCGTCCATCGCCCCAATGGTAATCTCTTTTTGAGCATCTAACCATGCTTTTTCTTCACTGCTAAGAACTAAACCTTCCTGTGCTAAAAGCAAAAATGGAAAAAAAATCATTATCCATAGCCATTTCATGATGCATCCTTGAACGTAAGCGTTTTAATCATCTGAAAAACGAATTGCTATCTCGTGGAATGTCTCTTTGAGTGCTTCAAAGGCATCAACTACATCAGGATCAAAGTGCTTTCCTCTTCCTTCTAAAATGATTCCTACCGCCTTTTCATGGCTAAAACTCTCTTTATAGACCCGTTTAGCAATCAAAGCATCATACACATCCGCAACCGCCATCAACCTGCCACAAATGGGTATTTCATTACCCTTTAACCCCAAAGGATAACCACTTCCATCCCACTTTTCATGGTGAGAATAGGCAATCTCTTTCGCAACATCTAAAAATGCCACGCTCATCCCCAACTGCTCTTCTGCATGTTCAATTGCTTTTTTTCCAAGCGTTGTATGACTCTTCATAATTTCAAACTCTTCAGGAGTTAATTTAGCAGGTTTCAACAAAATCGAATCAGGAATACCTACTTTTCCAATGTCATGTAAAGGGGCTGACTTAAAGAGTGTTTCAATCATGGTATCGCTTAAATAAGGTGAAAAATGAGGGTGTGTTTGGAGTTTTTTTGCTAGAACTTTAACATAGTGTTGCGTTCGTCTAATGTGATTACCCGTATCAGAATCTCTTGTTTCAGCTAAAGAAGTCAGCGCAAAGATAGTGACATACTGAATCGCTGAAATTTCTTGTGTTCGTTTGGTAATTTCAGCTTCAAGGTATTCATTTTTATCACGTAAAAAATCGGCAATGACTTTGTTTTGCAAGTGTGTTTTAATACGTGCTAAAAGCACAGGAGGAGAAATAGGTTTGGTAATATAATCCACAGCGCCTAATTCCAGCCCTTTTTTTTCATCTTCCACACGACTCATCGCCGTAAGAAAAATGACAGGAATATCTCGCATCTTTGAATTTTTTTTAAGCTCAACAATCACATCAAAACCTGAAAGTCCTGGCATAATAATATCGAGTAAAATCAAATCTGGCACCGCTTCATGTTGCGCAAAATAGACAAGCGCTTTTTCACCTGAAGTAGCAACTTTAACACGATAAAATGGTTTCAAAAGAGTTGAAACCAGTGTTAAATTTTCGGGGGTATCATCGACGATAAAAATCGTCGCTTTCTCGGGTACTAAAATTTCTGCACTCACCTTAGTTACCTTTGTATCAAGATGATTTATTATAACATTCAAAAAGACACTTTGCGGTTTTTATCAACAGATTTTGATTGGTTCTTTATTTTTACATGTAAAGAAGGAATACGTTAAAATCAAAGGCAAAATAGACTACAATTCACAAAAAAATAAAGAGGCTTACTTTGAAAAAGATATTTCCACTCGAACAAGAGAATAAAAACAGTGACAGAGTCATCGACGCACTCAAACATGAAATACGAAAATACCTCAAACGTGAACGCAATAAAAAACTCCCAGAGGGTTCACCGTTTTGGATTTTTGAGTGTCGAATTGGACGTAATGAAGCAACGGCTCAAGAGGTTTTGGTACAAGATTTAATTGAAGCTATTGATCAAGCACATGCTGAAAAATGGGGAGAATGTTATATTGAAATTATTGCCAAACCTGCTAAAAATTTAAAACCAAAAGAAGAAGCTAAATAGCCTCTTTTTATGGTTTAGTGCACTTTTTTATACGTTGTTTTAACCCCTAATAAATTCAGCTCAATGGTTTTTTCATCTTTCAGATCAAATCGAATGCGCGTTTTGGTTTGAAGATCGACCACCTCAATATAGGTATTTTCAATTGTATATTCAATGGGCGTACTCACCCCATTGGCTAAAATCTTCTCTTTTTGAAATTCAACATCGCCTGTGGGGATAAAAATATTGCTCTTTTTTTGCGGTTGCCATTTTCCAATCAGAGGATTAGGCGTTTCATGCAAGGCCATAGAAATAAAAAAGGTACACACAACAATCAAAAAAAGCACGATAAAAGGCTTAGGATTTCGTTTAGGATTCCACTCCCGCTCCTTCATGCATTGTGCCATTTTCTTTAAGGTAGAATTGCGAGAAGTACTTTGAGGCTTTGTCTGTTTTACCTCTTCAAAATGTTCCATTTTCTCAGCTTCAAGCTCTTTGAAAAAGGCATCTTCATCTTCTTCACTCAGCGGGTCATACAGCGATTCTCTTTTAGGTTTTATAAGCTTGTCAGGATCCATATAATTGAGCGTTTCATCTTCTTTAACTTTAAATAAATTGACCAATTTTGATATCATTCATAACCTTTTGTCAAAAATATGATTTAAAAAGTATAGCGTGAGAAAGGTTTGAAAATGATGAGAAACCTCTTTACATGTAAAAAT
>RZYK01000158.1 GCA_009930355.1 Campylobacterota bacterium
AATGGATAAGGTTCGCATAACTGAAATAGCAAAAGAACTAGGCATGAAAAGTAAAGATATTATTGAAAAGGCAGTTGATATGGGGCTTGATGTTAAAGCACCTTCCAGTTCTATCAATACAGAAGATGCCGAAAAATTAATGAATTATGTATTGACAGGAGAAAATGCACACGCGAGTAAACCTTCATCTGAAACAAAAGTTCCTGAGGTTAAAAAGGTTGAAATTGTCGAAAAGCCTGTCGTGATTGAAAAACCTGCTGTTGAAAAAGTAACTGCTCCAAATAAGACAAAAACAGTTAAAGAAAAAGAGCTTGAGACAGTCACATTAGAACCTGCTTTGTCATCTCTAGCCGATAAAAAAGGTGAAGAAG
Source organism: Campylobacterota bacterium (assembly GCA_009930355.1). Lineage (GTDB taxonomy): Bacteria > Campylobacterota > Campylobacteria > Campylobacterales > Sulfurospirillaceae > Sulfurospirillum. Next base: position 372 of record RZYK01000158.1, read on the forward strand.
TCTCTGAGAACAATGAAGAATCAGAAATGGATGAAAAAAGTGATCCTACGAATGTACGAAAGCGTAGAGGCTTGGTGATTGTTAAGAAAAAAAGACCTGAAGTTCAAGAACGCATCATCGAAGAAAAACGTGAAATGGTTACACCATACGGTTCTCAAGAGCGAGAATCTTCACGTAGTATGGAATCAATGTTTTCAAATGCTTTAAATAATGATTTACAAAAAAAGAAGAAAAAAGTTAAAAAGTTACCTGCTGAGAAAAAAACAAATGCTGAAAAACTTGATATTGCTTTAAATATTGAAATGACCAATACACATATTGATTCAGATGAAGAAGATATGATTGTTTTGCCTGATTTAAATGAGGGTCTTAAGGTCACAGAAGAAGTCAAAAAGAAAAAGCAGATTGACCCTAGTCAAATTAGAACAACGAAAAAAACAAATTTTGTTATGCAAGGTATTCAAAGAGTTGGACGTAAAAAAAGACGACGCACCGTCATGACACAAGAAGCAGAAACTATTAGTGCTATTGAAATTCCTGAAGAGATTCGCGTGTATGAATTTGCTGAAAAAATGAATAAACCTGTGGGCGAAGTGATTAAGGAACTTTTCTCTTTGGGTGTTATGTTTACAAAAAATGACTTTCTTGATAAAGATTCGATTGAAATTTTAGCAGACACATTTGGAGTGAATGTTACCACTGTCAATGATCAAGAAGCGTTTGATTACGTTAAAGCTTATGATGAAGAAGGCGAAGCAGGTGAGCAAAACCTTGTTGAACGTGCACCTGTTATTACCATTATGGGTCACGTTGATCATGGTAAAACGTCATTACTTGATTATATTCGTAGTGCAAAAGTTGCTGCGGGTGAAGCAGGTGGAATCACCCAACACGTGGGTGCTTATATGGTTGAAAAAAATGGTCGAAATATTACCTTTATTGATACCCCGGGTCATGAGGCTTTTACGGAGATGCGTTCTCGTGGAGCAAAAGTTACGGATATTGTTATTGTGGTTGTCGCAGCAGATGATGGAGTCAAACCTCAAACTAAAGAGGCAGTTGAGCATGCTAAGGCAGCTGGTGTTCCTATTATTATTGCGGTCAATAAAATGGATAAAGAATCTGCCAATCCAGATTTAGTGAAAGCTCAGCTAGCAGAGCTTGGTATTACGCCAATTGATTGGGGTGGTGAACATGAATTTGTTCCAGTATCTGCTAAAACAGGTATGGGTATTGAAGATTTACTGGAGACAATTTTATTACAAGCAGATGTATTAGAACTCAAAGCGGATCCTAGCCGTGAGGTTAAAGCAACGGTTATTGAAAGTTCACTTGAAAAAGGTCGAGGTCCTGTGGCAACAGTGGTTGTCGAAGATGGTACGATGAGAGTCGGTGATATTGTCGTTGCAGGTGTTGCATTTGGTAAAGTAAAAGCGCTTCTTAATGACAGAGGTATTGCAGTCAAAGAAGCAAAACCAGGTGAACCTGTCGTTGTCTTGGGACTCAGTGAAGTACCAGGTGCGGGTGAGACACTCATTAGCGTTAAAACGGATAAAATTGCACGTGAGTACGCAAAGAAAAAAGCAGAATATTTACGTCAAAAAGAGCTTTCCAAATCAACCAAAGTGAGTCTTGATGAGCTTAGCGATATGATTGCTGAGGGTGCACTTAAAACGTTACCAGTGATTATTAAAGCGGATGTTCAAGGAAGTTTAGAAGCGATTAAAGGCAGTTTGGAAAAAATCAGAAACGCTGAAACTAAAGTTAATATTGTAAGTGCAGGTATTGGTGGCATTACAGAAAGTGATGTGGCACTTGCTAGTGCGAGTTCAGATTGTATTATCTTAGGTTTCCATGTTCGCCCAACAGGTACAGTAAAAGAGAGAGCAAAAAGCTCAGGCGTTGAAATTAAAACGTACAATATTATTTATGATTTGATTGATGATGTAACTAATATTGTTACAGGACTTATGGCTCCAGTGATTCGTGAAGAAAATATTGGTCAAGCGATGGTTAGAGAAGTGTTTGCTGTGCCAAAACTAGGACATATTGCTGGATGTATTGTAACAGATGGTACGATTAACCGTGGTGTGAAAATCAGGGTTATTCGTGATGGTGTGATTATTTATGAAGGCAGTGTCTCTTCTTTAAAACGTTTCAAAGACGATGTAAAAGAAGTAGGTAAAGGGTATGAATGTGGTGTAGGCATTGAGGGCTACACGGATATTAAAGTGGGCGATTATATCGAGAGCTTTAAAGAGGTTGAAGAAAAAGCAAAACTATGATGGATAAAAGTATTAAAATCCAACGTACGCAGAGTGTTTTAAAAGAGCTCATCCCAGAAGCGATCAGTACCCTTGAAGATGAGATGCTTCGAGGAGTTTGTGTCATTGATGTGGAGTGTAGCCGTGGAAAATACGATGCGATTGTCTATTTGGATGGTTCTGTCTATGATGAAGCAGAGAAACGTTATATTCTTTCACATTTAGACCGTGTACAACGTCATATTCAAACACATTGTATGCAAGTTGAGGGATGGTTTAGATGTCCTCATTTTCGTTTCCGTTTTGATGATAGCTTAGAGCGTCAAAATAAGATGGATGCATTGTTTGCCAAAGTAGCAGAAGAGTTAGAAAAAGGGAAAAAAAGCGATGATTGATACAGAACAATTGATTAAAATTATAGAGAGCTGTGGTGTTAGCCTTTATGATACAGAAGTCGCTAGTGAATTTGATAAGAAAATTTTTCGTATTTACATTACTTCAAAAGAGGGAATTAATTTAGATAAATGTGCGGAAGTCAGTCGTATTTTATCACCTATTTTTGACGTTGAGCCTCCATTAGAAGGCGAATATCTTTTTGAAGTGAGCTCTCCTGGTATTGAGCGAAAGCTTCTTAAACCTGAACACTTTAGTGCCTCTGTGGGTGAAAAAGTGAAGATTAAGCTTAAAAATAAAGAGAAATTTATTGGTATTTTAGAAGGATTTGAAAACAATACTCTTCAGGTGCGTATTGAAAACGAGTTAAAAGAGATTGCCCTTGAAGAGATTGAAAAAGCCCGTACTTATTTTGAATGGTAATGCTATCTGATACATCGCTGATGCAAAAAGCATTGGATGCGGCATGGCCGTATCAAGTGCTTACATTCCCTAATCCTTCTGTGGGCGCAGTTGTCAGTAATGATGCTGGAGAGATTTTAGGCATTGGAGCGCACCACAAGGCAGGAATGCCACATGCTGAAGTTTTAGCGCTTAAAGAAGCGTATCTTGCGTTAACTCATGATAAACGCATTGAAGCACTGAGTGATTCAATGGCGTTACACACCTTTTTAAAAGAAAATCATCAAGGCCTTTTTTCAAATCTCTCTTTACATGTAACGCTTGAACCGTGTAACCATTTTGGAAAAACTCCTCCATGTTCCTCTTTAATCGAAGCTTTAGGCATTAAGCGTGTAGTCATTGGCTCTTTTGATGAGAGTGAAAATGCCAAAGGGGGTGGAGTATATTTGCAAAGCAGGGGTGTTAATGTCAGCTTTGGATGCCTTAAAGAGGCGTGTGATACTCTTTTAACTCCTTTTACATGTAAAGAAAAACAAGAGCCTTTCATTTTTTTTAAATTGGCTTTGAGCGCCAACAAGGTTGCGACAGGCGGGACGATAACTTCGCTTGATTCTCGCACGATGGTACATCGATTGAGGGATTGCTGTGATTTAATGGTCATTGGTGGCAATACTGTTCGAATCGATCGTCCAACGCTTGATGCACGCTTGTGTGAAGGAAAAGCGCCTGATATTTTAATTTATTCACATAGCCCTGAATTTGATAAGAGTATCCCTCTTTTTCATATTCCTAATCGTCATGTTTTTGTGGATTCAACGCTAGAAAGCATCAAGAACTATTCGATGGTGATGATTGAAGGCGGAGCAGGTATGCTTAAAGCAATGGAAGATCAAGTAGAGTGGTATTTAATTTTTCAATCGCCTCACGAAAAAGAAGGCGAAGCAATAGCTTTGCCAAAAGGGCTTCAAAAAGTTTTCTCCCAAGCGGTTGGTGAAGATACGATGAGTTGGTATAAACGTGTTTGGTAATGACTTTTTTTGGTATGAAGCTTTAATTGTCTTGTTTGCAGGCATTGTTCATGGAACTTTAGGCTTTGGTTTTCCTATGATGGCAACACCGCTTTTTGCACTTTTTTTAGACCTTAAAAAAGCGGTTCTTTTTACACTTTTTCCTACCATTGCCGTTAATTTTTTAAGCCTAAAACGAGATAATTCATTTGGAGAAATCTGGAGAGCCTATCGGTTATTAATTGCGAGCGTTATTGTAGGAAGTATTTTAGGGACAAATTTATTGGTGCTCTATTACACACCTTATTACAAACTCGTTTTGGCAAGTGTTATTCTACTTTATCTCAATAAAGAAAGACTCAAAATTTCACTCACACGAAGTGTCGCAACACACCCTATTTATATGACCATGATTTTTGGTTTTTTAAGTGGTATTGTCGGTGGTATTGCTAATATTATGATTCCTGTTTTGATTATTTTAATTTTAGAGCTCAACTTAGACAAAAAGCGCGCTATTGGCGTGATGAGCTTTTGTTTTATTACCAATAAAATACTTCAGGTTTTTATTTTTACGTATCATGGCAATTTAACGTTT
>RZYK01000479.1 GCA_009930355.1 Campylobacterota bacterium
ATTTAAAGCGTGCAAAACTAGATCTCATCATCCAAAACTTGGTAGCAGTTGCCCCAGCGGTTGGCATTCGGATGCTAAATACTGTGTGAGCAATAGATAGGGTCTGAAACAATAAGGTAGGATATGATCATTCAAACCACAAAAAAACTTGAATGTTTTTTAGGAACCCATGGGATACCGCTTCCTTCGTTTGCAGAACCGCGTGCGTGTTGGCATGGCAATATCCTCCAACTGGGTCGGCATAAAGCACTGTTGCTGACGCATAATGAGAGTTATTATTCGGTGTTGATTCAAGGTGTTACGAAAAAAGAGCTCCCCTCCTTAACAAAACGCATCTACGCACGGTTAAAGGAACAACTTCTAAGAGACAACTTTACCCCAAAAGAGATTGAAACACTTCTATTGTTCTCAGAAGCATTTTCCTATTTTAAAAGCTCTAATCGAAGGGTGCTAGGGGTCATGAGCGATATGGCAAAAACCCTAGAAATTCACCGAACGTATGGTGAGAGTGATGATGTGCGCCTCTCTTCACGCCTCAACAATACCCCTTATACAATCAATGGTGTTATCTATCCACGAAACGCATTAAAAGAGATTGCGCTTGACATAGCAATGATGAAAGAACTTTTGTGAAGGATGCATACGCTCTTTTATCCGATTTATGTGTGAAGAGATTTTGAGGTCGCATTTTGCGACCTCAAATGAAGCATTCTTTGAAAAACAGAAGATGCCATTGTTTCATTGATAGGGTTTTGTCTTAGAAATAAAGCACCAGTATTCCTACAAACACTCCGATAAAAAAGAGGAATTTACCATAAGGATGCTTCTTAGAAGAGATATCCCCTTCTACCCGAAAACAAATAGGACGTATCTGCATCTATCCCTCCACCACAGCACCAAGAACCTTGCCTAAAATCTGAATCTCCTCTTGGTATAACGAAAGCCTTTGGGTTGGATAAAGCGGGTTATCGCTAAGAATGCAAAGAGTTTGTTCTTCATAGGCCA
>RZYK01000480.1 GCA_009930355.1 Campylobacterota bacterium
AAAGTTAAAGTGGTTAAAACAAAAAATCCAACTGAAAAAGAGTTGGTTTCTAAAGATTTTTGGCTCAAACAGATTCGAGGCATGGATATCGAATACGGCTATTATGAAAATTTAGATTCTTTGATTGTCTGCGAAAAAGAGAAAAAACGCTGTGAGGTTTATAAAAACAGTGAAGATGAAGGTTTGGAGCGTATCAAAAGTCATGATGTCATTATGGGTAAAAATGGTGATAAAGTAAAACGAGGTGATCTTAAAACACCTGTGGGGGTGTATGAAATCACGAAACGGTTTAAACCAAGTGACCCTTTTTATGGTCCTTTAGCTTTTTCACTCTCCTATCCTAACCTTTTTGATGTTTTGCGTGGAAAAAATGGCAGTGGTATTTGGATTCATGGTATGCCTTTAGATGGTAAAGATCGTGATGATTTAAGTAAAGGTTGTGTGGTGATGGATAATGATGCTATTAAAGTGTTAGATGCCGAAATTAATGCACAGAGTACAATGACTATTATTGGTGAAAGTAGAGTTAACAAAATAAGTAAAGACGAGATTGCAACGCTTTTAAGTGATGTTTATAAATGGCAACGTGCATGGAAAGTCAGTGATATTAATGCGTATTTAAATTATTATTCAGATGACTTTAAAAAAGCAGATGGTTCTGGTAAAAAGCAGTTTTCAGCGATGAAAAAGCAGATTTTTTCTCGCAAAGAAAAGAAAATAATTCTGTTTGAAAATATGAATATTGCACCTTATCCCACCGTAGAAAATCGTAAACTTTTTAAAATTTCTTATGAGCAAACTTATAAAAGTCCCTCTTTTGCATCTAAAGGAGAAAAAGAGCTTTATGTGGAACTTATTGGTAAAAAAATGTCAATTTTGGCTGAAAAATAAGGAGTGTTAATGTCAAGTGAAAAAGAGATGCTTGAACGTGAATTGGAAAAACTCATTGAAGCTCGTGATTCTTTTTTAGCCTACTTGGATACGCATATTCCCAAAGATACTAA
>RZYK01000159.1 GCA_009930355.1 Campylobacterota bacterium
ACGGTGAATATGGAAACAATTAGAGAGCTTCAAGCGTATGGTTATATCTTTTTTACGATTTTTTTAGCCGTCATTTTGTACAGCTATTTGTATCATTTGTATAAGGCTGAAAAAAAAGGTACAAGAAACTATGAGCAGTATTCTAATATTGCTTTGCATGATAATCTTGACGATGCTCCAGTTGAATCCCGTACACCGTCGAATAAAGAGAAAGAATAAAGAGGAGCAATAGATGAATTGGCTGAATGACAATGTAAATGTATTGGCATTGCTTGGTGCGGCAGCAATTTTAATTCTGACCATCGGTGTCTCTTGGAAGTACATTCAACAGATGAAAACCGACAAAAGCAGTGGAGAGTTAGCAAAAGAGAATTGGGATGGCATTGGAGAGTATAAAAATCCTCTTCCTATTGGATGGGCACTCTCTTTTTTAGGTACTATTGTATGGGCATTATGGTACTTTTTTGCAGGGTATCCTCTTAATTCATACTCACAAATTGGTGAGTATAATGATGAGGTCAAAAGCCACACAACACAGTTTGAGAGTAAATTTTCCAATCCTGATAAAGCCACACTGATGGCAATGGGTGAGGGTGTTTTTTTAGTGCAATGCGCACCGTGTCATGGTGTTACAGGTGATGGTATTAATGGAAAAGCAGCAAACCTTGAGCAATGGGGTAATGAAGAAGCTGTTGTTCACGCCATTGTAAATGGTGCAAAAGGCTCAGAGTATCCTTTGGGTGAGATGCCAGCGGGATTGTTGGATGAGCAAAGTGCGAAAGCGGTTGCTGCGTTTATGATGCAAGAAATTTCTAGTGTTAAAAAAACGAAGAATCCAGCGCTTGTTGAAGAGGGTCGTGCACTTTGGGCAACATGTTCGGCGTGTCATGGCGAAGATGGCAAAGGCATGGAGGGAAGTTCTCCTAATTTAAGTCATTATGGTACTCCTCAATTTGTTGTCAATGTTTTGGGAACAGGTAAAAAAGGCGCCATCGGAAATATGCCTAAATTTAACGATGGACGTTTAACCAATGTCCAAAAAACAGCAGTTGGCACCTATGTCAGCTCTTTAGCTAAATAAGGATAAACCATGGAAAATACCAATCGAAATGTATTTGGTCTGCATGGCATTACAGGGATGCTTATTGCAACGGTATTATTACTCTCTATTTTAGTGGGATTAACGGTTTGGGGGATTAGTGCGCAACAAGAAGTTGCCAATAAGCCTTATAAAATTACGGACCCACAAGCAATTAAGATGCGAGATACGCAAAATGCGACTCAAAAAGTTATAGAAAAGTAAGGGGCACGTTATGGTTGAAAATATGGACAAAATCATTACCGCAGGACTTATCATCTTAGCCATTGTGAGTGCTTGGGCGGTGTTAACATCCAATCATCTCTTTATTGGTTAATGAAAACATTTTTACATGTAAAGGCAAAACGGGCATTTTTTCTCTGCCTTTTTGCCTTTTTACCGCTTTTTGGTCTGGAAAAAGAGTTTGTCATTTACGATGCAATTCTTGAAGAGAGAACGGCTCAGAAGATAGAAGAGATGGGTAAAGAACTCTTTTTAAAGAGTGGGATTAAAGTGATACTGGTTGCAAAAGAAAAAGGTGGAGAAGATATTAAGACGTTTCAGCACACTTTTGCACAGACGCAAAATACGCCTTTTGTTCTTTTAACTCTTTTTCTTGCGGAACAGAAGGTGGATATTTATCATTCACAAGGGCTTGAAAAGGCGTTTGATAAAGAGGCGATTCTTTCACCTTTACCATGGCGTGGGACGATCATTCCTTTGTTAACTACAAAGAAAAAAGAGGTGGGCGTTAGTCCTGCTTTACTGAATGGTTATGCTGATATTGTGGATCAGATCGCAGCGTCTGAAAAGATTATTTTAGAGAGTTCTATTGGAAGTTCTAATAAGACTACTATGAATGTTGCAAAGATTTTAATTTACGGTTTTGTAGCAATTTTGGTACTACTCGCATTTTATAGAAGGATGAAAAAACGCCATGTCTAAGGTAAAAACAGAGAGAAATTATTATCCACATGCTGTCATTGGAATGATTATTGGCTGTGTGATAGCCTGTGGCTACACCATTAAAATTGCATTGGATAATCCTGTGGAGATGGACACTTACTACATGGAAAAGTACCAAAAAGTCGATGAGAATATTAACCAAATTTTAGAACTTCAAGAGAAATTTAATGCCAAATTTGATCTTTCATATTCGACAGAGAAATTTCACGTAGGGCAAAATCAAATTACTTTAAAACTGAGTGATAAAAATGGAAAGGCCATTGAAAATGCACAGGTTGTGATGATGCTCTCACGCCCTGAAACCAATAAAGAAAATCGCACATTAACCCCAACTTCTGTGGAAAAAGGCTTGTACACCTTTGGGCCATTTAACATTTCAAAAGAGGGGCGATGGCAAATTCTCAGTAAGATCGAAGTGGGTCAATTTAAAGGCTATCATAAAAATGAAGCGTATGCCGTGAAATAAAATCATTTCACTGTGACATAAAAATCTCTCTCACATTTTTCCTTTGTTATAATCCTCCCATGAAAGAGGAGGCTGTGTTTATGGTAGAAGTTTTTGCAACAAGCCGTGCAATACGTGCGTTTTATGATACATTTTTAGAAAGTAACACCTTGCTTCCCAAAGCGATGAGTATAGCTGAGTTGGAACAAAAAGCAGTGTTAGTTCCTCATCATCGCTTGATTGATGAGGATATGCGTGTTTTGTTAATGCAAGAAGCCTCCCGTTTTACCCGTTTTGAGCTTTTGCATATTGAGCGTGAATTTTTTACTTTTTTGAAAAACTCCTCGTATCTTTTCCGTTTTTTTGAAGAGCTTTCTCATGAACGTGTTACCCTTGAGAGCCTCAAAGCAGCAGACACGTATGAACATTATGGCGAGCATTTAGAAGTTTTAGAAACGCTTTTAAAGCACTACAAAGCTCTTTTGTCAAAACATGCACTCTATGACCGTATTAGCTTACCTGAATTGTATACCATTAATGAGGAGTATGTTCGCTCACTAGAGGGTGTGCGTATTCATTTGGAGGGTTTTTTAAGTCGTTTTGAATGGGAACTTTTAACCCATATTGCACACTATATTCCTTTACATGTAAAGGTGTGTATCACTGCGTATAATCAAAAAATGCAAAATTATTTTCAAGAATATGGCATACATTTAGAGCTTAATACGTGCTATGAAATTGATTTTTCTTCCAAAACTATTTTACATGTAAGCGCACAAGTGCCGCTTAGCCAGAACATTGAATGTTATGGATTTAGCTCACGACTATCGCAGATTGCGTATCTGCAAAGTACGATTGCTCGTTTTGTGCAGGAGGGACTTGATCCTAGCGAGATTGTGGTTGTTTTGCCCGATGAGCTGTTTGCGCAAAGTCTTGCGTGTTTTGACAGATGGGAAAATTTGAATTTTGCTATGGGTATGAGCCTTAAGCAAAGCTCTTTTTTCCAAAAACTCAGTGCCCTTGAAAAAGCGATGAGAAATGATGCTATTGAAGATTATCTGAGGCTTGAGCGTTTAAACATAGAAGAAAGTGTACGTTTTACATGTAAAGAGATATGGCATCAAAAACTCTCGCCTAGAGATGCGATGGCATTTTATGAAGCCTTATTGGATGAAAAAGAGGCAGGAAAATCGTTATTTAAAGAGGCTTTTTTTGCATTTGAGCATTTTTTAAAGCATGCACCTGCTTTGCGTTTTGAACAAATGAGTAAACTCTTTTTAAACCGTTTAAGCGCATTAAGTGAAGATGATGTTAGAGGTGGAAAAGTAACAGTGATGGGTGTTTTAGAGACCCGTGGAGTGAAATACAAAGGTGTGATTGTGCTAGATTTTAACGATGAGTTTGTTCCCAAACGCTCTTCTAAAGATCTTTTTCTCTCCTCCGATGTGCGCGCACATGCAGGACTTCCCACTAAGAGAGATCGTGAGAATTTACAGCGCTATTATTACCATCAACTTTTTTCTCATGCACAAAAGATAGCCATTGCGTATGTAAAAAATGAGACGTCCATGCCTTCTCGTTTTTTAGATGCCTTAGGATTTGAGACGCATCATATGGCAGATGAAAAAGCCTTGCACACACTTTTATTTACGCCCAATCAGGTAAAAAATGTCTATACAGAAGCGTTTATTGATGCGCCTTATGAACTTAAATCGCATCCTCTTTCTGCCACCAAACTGAAAACACTGCTGACATGTAAACGTCAGTTTTACTTTCGGTATATCGCACGCTTGAGGGAAGCAAAAATGCCCAGTCACACCATTGATGAACAAAGCATTGGTGTGGCCTTGCATAAGGTTTTAGAAGAGGCTATTTGCGATGAAGCACTTTTAGATGAAAAAAGACTCTTTAATAGCCTAGAAAAGCTTTTAAAAGAGCAAAATCATCATGAAGTATGGGGCTATTTTGCGGATGTGTGGTTGGAGAAATTGCGAGCGTTTATTCGCAATGAAATTAAGCGATTTGATGAGGGATTTCGTGTGTTTAAAAAAGAGTTTACCCATGCTATCGCCTATGAGGGTTTTGTGTTGGAAGGGCAGATGGATAGAATCGATGAAAAAGAGGGAAAGCTTTTTGTGATCGACTATAAAAGTGGAAAAATTCCCACAACGACGGAGAAAACCTTAGATCATACCGTGGATTTTCAATTGGTCTTTTACGCGCTTATTGCAGGTGCTTTGGGTCAAGTTGAGGGGGTTTATTACTATGACCTTAAAGAAGGTGTTTTGGTGCCCGAGGCATTTTTAGAAGAGAAAAAGGCACTCTTACATGTAACGTTGCAAACACTTTCAAAACCGCTCAATGGCTATGAATTATGTGAAGAAGTGAAGCATTGTAGGCTTTGTCCTTACGTGCTTTTGTGTGGCAGAGAGGAGCAGATATGAAATTTTCACCCTATTTAGCGCTTGAAGCCAGTGCGGGAAGTGGTAAGACTTTTGCCTTAAGTGTGCGTTATCTCTCCTTATTGTTTATGGG
>RZYK01000481.1 GCA_009930355.1 Campylobacterota bacterium
GTTAAGTGCATTTTGCTGTGCTTTGGAGTTAGAGGTATAGTCCTTATCGCCACCCAAAGAACCACTCACACTGACATTAAACCCTTTGGAGTTAGAAGAGCTACTATCTCTTTGAGATTCAACACTGAGGTCACCTCCAACTTTGACGTTCAAGGTATCGTCTGCTTGAACCGTGGCTCCTTTGAAGGAAGCATCATTGGTGGTTTCGATGGTGATGTTTTTAGCTATAAGATTGGAATTGGTGTTAGTAGTACTATCACTGCTTTGGTGTCCTTCTCCATAACCAAGAGTTGCACCCATGCCACTGCCTCCACCGTACATGGTCATGGAGAGTGTTCCACTGAGGTCTTTACTGTCTTGTTTGGAAGTTGACGTATCGGTGGATGCTTTTACATGTAAATCATGCGTAGTGATGCTTAGGTCATTTTCTGCTACAACATTTGAGCCACTGATGGTGGTGGTACTCTCTTTGGCGGTATTGGTGTTGATGATAATATCTTGACCATAAAGAGAAGAGAGCAAGCTTTTGGTTTGAAGGGCTTCTGTGACAAGTTCTTCTCCTTTAACATCTAAAGCAAGTCCTGCACTAAAGCCCCATGTTCCTGAACTAGCAGCTGCAGTGGCTACTTGTGCAGCAATGGCAGTTGTTTTTGTTGCCAAATCAACCACAGCTGCGGCAATGGCTGCGACATAGTACTTCTCATTCTCTTTTACAGTATCAATCAGTTCATTTAAATCTTCAATATCTTCATAATCAATGCCTGCCTCTTTGGCTTTGTAACGTGCTTTAATATCAGAGAGAGTGGATTCGAGTTTACTGACCTCTTTTTTATACTTTGAATAGTCCTCTTTAACCTTTTTCAGTTGCTCTGCTGATTCTAGGGCAGCTTTTACCGCAGAGCCAATTTCGACGTATTCGTTTTGAATCGTAAAGCTTATTTGTGCACTGGCATGTTTTTCTTTAGCGTTTTCTTGATAGGTGTCGATGGACTCTTTGATGGT
>RZYK01000482.1 GCA_009930355.1 Campylobacterota bacterium
TGGGTTAAGTTTGCAAGCCGATTATTCTGCAACTCCAAAACACAACAATGGTGCAATTTTCGTTCAAACTATTTGCGATTATCCTTTGGTTGAAGCTATAAAACAAAATGTAGTTAAGTCGCCTGTTTTACCTGATGAGGCTTCTCGACAAAAAATTCAAGAGAAAGGTTCTTCTGATTTTATTGAACGCTATCGCGATTACATTCATTTAGGCTATTTGGAATGGGAACAGCAATACGAAGAGTTGAAAAGCCAAAAAACGCCTATTCTTTTTGTAATGACAATGAGCACCAAAGAAGCAGACCAGGCAGCAGCTTTTTTGGAAAGTAATTATCCAAAAATGAAAAATGCAGTTTTAACTATTCACACTAACAACTCAGGTGAAATAAAGGAAACAGCAACCACAAAAAAAGCAAAAGAAGAATTAGAAATACTGCGTAAAGCAGCCGATAGTATCGACAAAGATGATTCGCCATACAAAGCGGTTGTTTCAGTTTTAATGCTTCGTGAAGGCTGGGATGTAAGAAATGTTTCAACTGTTGTTGGTTTACGTCCGTTTGGTGCCGATTCTAAAATATTACCCGAACAAACCATAGGCAGAGGCTTGCGAAAAATGTTTTCGTTAGATACGCCAGAAAATTTGGTTGTTGTTGGTACTCCTGCATTTTTGGAGTTTGTTGAAAGTTTAAAAACCGAAGGTGTTGAATTTCAATACAGCCCAATGGGTAAAGGTACAAAAGGAAAATCGCCTGTTATTGTGGAGGTTGACAAGGAAAACCCGAATAAAGATTTGGACAAATTAGATATTCCAATTCCGCAAATGAGCCCTCGCATTTATCGGGAATTTAAAAATCTTGAATTAATTGATGTAGGTAGCTTAAAAAACGAAAAAGTTCCAATCAAAAAATTCAACAACGATGAATTGAAAGAAATTGTATTTAACGATATTGAAGGCGATTTTTCGCACAAAACCATTTTTAAAGATACCGTCCCTGATTATCG
>RZYK01000483.1 GCA_009930355.1 Campylobacterota bacterium
TATTTATGCAGTGAAGGAGAAATGATCGGTTACGCTGCCTTTTTGGGAGAGGAACGGTATCATGACTCGGCCGCAACGATCACCGATTCATCGATTGGTTTTATTTCAAAAGATAAATTGGTGCGACTTCTTGACCGGCATCAGGAGTTATCGAAATTGTTGGTAAAAAAACTTAGTCACGAATTTGGTGTGATGGTTAATTTTATTGCCACGTTTACCAAAAAAAGCGTACGGGAAAGGGTAGCCCTGACGCTTTTGATTCTTAACGAAAATTTTCGGCAAAATACAAACAGTGAGAATGAAATTGAAATTGAATTGACAAGAAAAGATTTTGCCAATATTGTGGGTATCGCTGTCGAAACACTGGTTCGAATTTTAGCCGACTTCTCGCATGAAGGTTTAATTAGCAAAAAAGGACGAAAAATTATTGTAAAACGCTATTTTGAGCTTTTTAAAATTGCCGATTTAAATGATACGTTTTAATTGTTTTGGGTAAGCCGGTCAGGGTTTATCTGTAACCTTGTTTTCTGAAATGTCTTGCCTGTTTAAAAATCACACATATCGCATATAATTTCTTATTTTTGAGCATAAATCGGCTCCTAATGATAAAGCAACTGCTAAAATTTAGCATTTTTGTTGGCCTTCTTTTTTCAAATTCACGGTTGTTTTCACAACTGGATAATATCGGGTATCCCTTATTATCCCATTATAAACGTTCTGATTACCAGGCCGGGTTGCAATCGTGGATGATTTCGCAATCGTCGAAGGGTTTGATGTATTTTGCCAATAATAGCGGGTTACTTGAATTTGATGGACAAAACTGGACAACCCACACCTTCGAGGGCCAATCGGTGATACGGAGTCTCTTTATCGACTCAACAGACCGAATTTATATTGGGTGTGGTAATGATTTTGGATTTTTCGAACGCGATAGCAGCGGGACGATGCACTATCACTCGCTGTATGCGCTTTCAGGCATCCAAAAGGAAGAATTTGAGGAG
>RZYK01000160.1 GCA_009930355.1 Campylobacterota bacterium
ATCTTGAGCAAATTGCTCTACGTCTATTTCTATCTTCATATCTGTGTCCTTGGGTATTTGTTATTTTACCCGATTGACACAGAATTCTGAACGGTCCCATGCTTTTGGCTCTCATAACAATTCTTTCATTTTTAACTAGATTTTACTCTTTTGTGATTTCTCATTTGGGAGCTTTTAAACTAGAACAAATCCTAAGAACCGACATTACTACTCATTTAGCTCAAATCCCATTAGGATATATCATCACTCTTGGGACAGGCGCTATCAAAAAAGTACTTCTTGATGATGTCAAAAACCTTCATGCTTTTGTAGCCGATACGACTCCATTTATGGCAAAAGCTATAGTAGCCCCGATTGCTTCGATGGTGGCACTTTTTGTGATTGACTATCGTTTGGGACTAGTAGCTATTGCTATTTTGTTGGTGGGTGCTGTGTTGATGCGATTTGTGATGAAAGATTCTGTGACTCATAGAGAAAACTATGAACAAAGTCAAAGTGAGATTAACAAAGCGGTTATTGAATTTGTCCAAGCGATGCCTGTAGTGCGAACTTTTGATGATGGGACAACTTCATTTAAAAGATACAATGAAGCCCTAGCAAAATATAGAACAAATCTTAAAGCTTGGTTTGGAGCAACAAGTACTCCTGCAAAAATAGCTATGAGCGTTCTTAGCCCAATGCCGACACTTCTTGCGGTTGCTATTACGGGACTCTTTTTTTTGATGGATGGTACTTTGGAGTTTTCGCCGTTTATTGCGGCACTGCTTGTAAGCACTGGGATGGCAGATGCTATGATGCCACTGATGTGGATGAGTAATTTTGTCAAAAAATCAAGTGCTGCCGCAATAAGAATACAAGAGATTATGGATATACCGGCACTTCATATCTCGCATACACATAAAAAGATAGAAGCTACCGACATAGTATTTGAAAATGTTGATTTTAGATACAACGAAAAAGACAATTATGCCCTAAAAAATATCAATTTTGAAGTCAAAGCAAATACCGTAACCGCCCTTGTAGGGCCTAGTGGAGCGGGCAAAAGTACCGTGGCAAAACTCATACCAAGATTTTGGGATGTGACAAACGGAAGCATCAAGATAGGCGGTGTGGATATCAAAGATGTTGCCTCCCAATCGCTGATGGATACGGTTTCATTTGTATTTCAAGATACCTTTTTGTTTAATGACACTTTATCAAACAATATCAAAATGGCAAATCCGACTGCCACTGATGAAAATATGATAGAAGCTTGCAAAGCAGCACAAATCCACGATTTTATTCTTAGTTTGCCAAATGGATATGAAACTATGGCAGGAGATAGAGGAACAAATCTCTCAGGTGGACAAAAACAACGCATCACTATCGCACGAGCGATTTTGAGAAATACCCCTATTGTAGTACTCGACGAAGCTACTGCATTTGCTGATCCTGAAAATGAAGAGGAGATTATCAAAGCATTAGCAAATCTTATGAAACATAAGACGGTTATAGTGATAGCTCATAGGCTTTCTACAATAAAGGATGTGGATCAAATAGTAGTATTTGATAATGGTGAAGTAAAAGAAAAAGGGAAACATCAAGAACTTTTACTCCTAGAAGATGGCATTTATGCCAAACTTTGGGGCAATTATGAAAAAGCACAAAATTGGGATATTCATCATAGTGGAGGTGTAAAATGAAAAAAAATCAATTTGCATCTATGTATGCTATTTATAAATTGACTTTAGAGTTAGCAGGTGAATATAGAAATGATTTTAAAAAAAGTTTAGTCTATTTTACTTTGGCATTTGTGTTTCAAGGTCTCGCTTTTGGACTATTTTATCCATTACTTTTAGCGATGTTTGCAGATACTCCTGTACTCTCTGATATTATTCTTTACCTTGGTTTGATGGTGTTTTTTAGTTTATTATCTTTTTGGGCAAAATGGAGAGGACATGATTTTGATTATGATGGAAAAATTGTAGATGTAACTCATGAACTAAGAACAAAATTAGGAACGGCTCTACGAGAGATGCCCTTAGAAGAACTCTCTGCTTATAAAACAGGAGAACTGAACTCTACTTTTTCAAGCAATGTAGATGAATCTGTACTCCATATGGGGATGGTTGCTTCAATGTTTTTGCAAATCATCATTGTCCCTATAACTATCATTGTTGTTACATTTTTTGTGGATTGGCGACTAGCCTTTATCATGATTGCGATGCTTCCTCTTGCTGTACCGTTATATAACTGGAAAAGAAGAGAGGCTCACGAAGAAAAAAGTGAATACAACCAAGCAAACGGGGTCTTAGAATCTGATTTTGTAGAGTACATCCAAGGATTGCCGGTACTAAAAGCTGTCAATAAAGTAGGGGTAAATGCTCAAAAGCTCCAAGGCTCAATTGCGTATGTCAAAGAGGTACAGCAACAAGGACTTTATAAAGGACAAATTCCATTTGTACTGATGGGAGTTTTGATAGAAGTAACATTACTAGCCATCGTATTTATCGGAGCATTTTTCGTTCTTGACAATACTTTGTCGTTTATCACTTTAGCTGCGGCTGTTATCGTGATATCCAGACTTGCGGAACCATTGTCTATATTTTTGGGTGTCGTATCGATATTTGATTTGATGGATTCAGCATTTAAAAGAATCAAATTTATTTTAGTTACTGAACCACTCAAGGTACATAAGCCGTTGAAAGCCGTCAAAACTTTTGATATAGCATTTGATAATGTCAGTTTTTCTTATCAAAATCAGCCAACACATGCACTGAAAAATGTAAGTTTCTCTATGCCCAACAAAACGATGACCGCTCTTGTGGGTCATTCTGGTTGCGGTAAAACCACTATAACAAAGATGATTATGAGATATGCCGACCCACAAAACGGAACCATCACAATAGGTGGAGTAAATATCAAAAATATGACACCTGAAAATTTGATGAAAAATATCTCTGTAGTGTTTCAAGATGTCTATTTATTTGATGATACCATCATAAACAACATCCGTATGGCAAACCCAAAGGCAACAGACAAAGAGGTAGAAGATGCGGCACAAAGTGCCTATTGCCATGAGTTTATCATAAGATTGCCTGATGGATACAATACAAAAATAGGCGATATCGGTGGAAGTTTAAGTGGAGGTGAGAGACAAAGAATCTCTATTGCTAGAGCCATACTTAAAGATTCGCCTATCGTTATACTAGACGAACCAACAGCCGCCCTTGATACGCAAAGTGAAGTGGCAGTGCAAAGTGCCATTGATAAACTTGTAGAAGATAAAACAGTGATAGTCATAGCCCATAGATTATCCACCATTGCAGGAGCAGATACAATACTTGTAGTTGATAATGGTAGCGTAGTTGAAAGTGGTACACACGATGAGTTGATTATGAAAAAAGGTAGATATTTTAGTATGTACTCAGCACAACAAAGAATTAAAGACTGGCATATAGATGCATAAATCTTACCTGACAAAACAAACTACTCTTCTTTTGGGTAGTTTATACACTACGCAATTTGTTGGATTCTCTTTTTTTTCAGTTGCAATTATTGCGATTTGGAGAAAAAGTGGAATGCAACTAGAACAATTGGGCTTGGTATCTATGCTCAGTTTTGTATGGGTAATAAAATTTTTCTGGGCACCTTGGGTTGATAGATATATACAAAAATGCAATGGAAACTATAAAAATTTTTTACTGATAGTGCAGAGTTTGTTGGTTTGTTCCATAGCATTTGTCAGTTTTTTTGATGTCATTGATGATAAAGCTATTATCATTTTTTCTTTGATACTTATAGGGTTGATATCCGCAACACAGGATATTGCAGCTGAAGGCTTAGCATATAAAATACTCAAAAAATCAGAAAGAGGATTTGGCGGTACGCTTAAATCTATTGGTGGAATTTTAGGATATATCATAGGGGCTGGGATTGCTCTTAGTCTTTATGAAAACATAGGATGGAGTGCTACTATATTGATGTTGGCAACTCTTACGGCTATTACATTAATGCAAATGTTTTTCTATCAAGAACACACATCAAAGGTTGAAATACACAGCGAATCTATCTCTTGGAAAATATTCTATAGATTTTGGAATACCAAAGATAAAAAAATATGGCTTCTGTTTTTGATTTTATTTCCAATCGGCATGTCTATGGCGAGTGGAATTTTAGTTCCTTTATTGGTTGATGTTGGTTGGAATTTAGAAAAGATTGGATTTATCAAAGGTGTTATTGGGAGTGTATTAGGCATTTTAAGTGCCATTGTTAGTGGATGGTTATTGAAACATTATAGTCGTATAAATGTACTGATAGGGATATGTTTGTTTGAAACTATTTCATTATTGCTACTTTTATTTATATACTATGGCTATGACAATATTATTATAAATTCTCTTGCTATCGGTTCTGTTTTTATTAGCTATGGTACTTCTATGCCCATCGTTTCAGCTCTTATTATGGATCAGATAGAAAAGTCACCAACAACAGAATATGCACTTCAATTTGCCATATACATGTTTTTGGGTGTTCTTGCGAGTGGAAGTGGAGTGTCACTATCTGGAGTATTTGGGTATAACACGATGATAATTATGTCATCACTGTTTTCATTTATTACAATGATTTATGTACTGTTATTTTTAAAGGAATTTGAGCATGAAAGAGATTAAACCTTTAATGCTTACCAATATACTTTGTGCAACAGCTGGTATGGCTTTTATGCCAGTTGTTGGTCCAATAGTTAGAAACCTTGGATTACAAGAGTGGCATGCAGGTTTCACTGTGACTTTTGGGGCGATTGCGTGGGTATTTTTTGCACGATATTGGGGTAAAAAGAGTGATAAAATAGGTAGAAAACCTGTGCTTATTATAGGAGTTTTAGGTATAGCTGTTTCTTATTTAGTTTTGGGACCGTTCAGAATTCTGTGTCAATCGGGTAAAATAACAAATACCCAAGGACACAGATATGAAGATAGAAATAGACGTAGAGCAATTTGCTCAAGAT
>RZYK01000161.1 GCA_009930355.1 Campylobacterota bacterium
CTTCTTTTTGGATACGCATAAGGGTCTCAAATTTTTCAATTTCACCCGTATTGACGTTGATAATGGGTTGAAAAAAAGGAACAATACGGTCTTTCATAAGTGCTTCTTTAAGCATATGATTGATGGTAATGTTGTGTTGGTACTCTTTTTCTTTGTGTGAGGTCTTATCGTAAATAAGATACGCCATGCGTTTATTTCGAGCCTCTTTGCAAGCAATAGAAGCAAGTTTTAAAAGGTTTTTATTGCCTTGTACGGCGCCAATACTCAGTGTTGTGTCAATTTCAATACCACGACACATAATGTGGTCTTTGGTGATTTTGAGTGAGAGTTTTTTAAGGTATTTTTTGAGATTGTATTCACTAAAGGGTACGGGGATGAAAATGGCATAAACATCGGCTTCAAATTTATAAAGGGTAGATTCTATCGGAGGAAGATTGGTCTTAAGCCAATGTGCAATGGTTTTTAAAAACGCATCCCCAAAAGAGTGACCATAAAATGTGTTGGTATTTTGGAAGGAGTCTATGTTGATGATAATCAGGGTTGAGTCAATATGTGGCTGAAGTGTTTTTGACTCTTTGATAAATTTAAGGCGGTTGGGAAGATGGGTGTTAAAATCGGTATAGAGGTTGCTCTTAAGTCTGTTTTTTAATTTTTTATGGCTATACCGTAATTTACTTACGTAGACAAAACCACCTATTCCAATAAGGGTGAGAAGAAGGTATGAAATGAAAGAGTAGTGATACCAAATGGTCGTATAAAGGGGAAGCAATGCTATTAAGAAAAAAAGTCCTGTCTTAATGTAGTGTTTTTTCTCTAGCTCCACCCAAGTCCTTTGTGCTCAAAATCCCACCATTACATGTAGGGCTGGCACTTTAGCACAAACGCTTTGAAAAAAAAATTAAGCGAAAAATCTTATCAGCTTTATCACAAAAAAGTCACGTTATAATGAGAAGTGTACCTTTATGTGAAAGAATCTTATGAATAAAAAACGTTGTGATCATTGTCATTTAGAATATGAGGCTTCTTTATTAATTGAAGATACCCATTTTAATCCTCCTAAATTTTTTTGTTGCAAAGGGTGTCAAGGAATTTACCATCTTTTGCAAGAAGAGGGATTGGAAAATTTTTATGAAAAAATGGGTGAGAATACCCTTGAACCTCCCAAAACACATTTAGAAGAGAGTGAACGTTTTGATTTGGATGGATTTGTTTCTAAATATGTTAAACAAACCAAAGAGGGACTTAGTGAGATTTCTTTGATTATTGAGGGGATTCATTGCAGTGCGTGTGTGTGGCTGAATGAGAAAGTACTCTCAAAGCAAGCGGGGGTCGTGGAGGTGAGCATTAACTACTCCAACCATAAAGCAAAAATCGTCTGGGATGATTCTATTATCAAGCTCTCACGCATTATTGAGACGATTCGAAGCATTGGTTATAACGCCTATCCGTATGATCCCAAAGGAGGCGAGGAGCGAGCCAATGCTCAGCGTAGGGAGTATTATTCGAAACTTTTAGTGGGTATTTTTGCGACGATGAATGTGATGTGGATTGCTATTGCGCAGTATGCGGGATATTTTACGGGAATGCAAAGTAATATTAAAAATATTCTCAATTTTGCGGAGTTTGTACTGGCAACACCCACCCTTTTTTATACAGGTTCGGTCTATTTTAAAGGGGCGTATTATGGGCTGAAAAATCGCTATATTACCATGGATTTTTTAGTGGCAACGGGAGCGACATTGACGTATGTTTTTTCGTTGTATGCAATGTTTAGTAAAAATGCAGAAGTCTATTTTGATTCGGTGACGATGATTGTGACTTTTGTGTTTGCGGGGAAATATTTAGAAGTTTTGAGTAAGAAAAAAGCGGTTGATATCTTAGATGCCTATGGAAGTTCACTCCCCACAGAAGTGGTGGTGATAAAGGGTGACGAAAAGGTTTTAGAGCGGGTTGAAAGTGTTAGTATTGGCGATGTTATTGAGGTGAAAGCAGGCGATAAAATTGTGATTGATGGCATCATAACGCAAGGGGAGGGTTCTTTTGATTTATCGCATTTAAGCGGGGAATCTGAGCCTGTGTTGCTTGGCAAAGGTGATAAATTACTCAGCGGTTCTTTGTGTTTGGATAGCCTGATTCGTTATGAAGCACGTACGACATTTTCTTCTTCAATGCTCACCCGTTTAGTTGCCCTGCTTGAAGATGCGCTCAGTAAAAAACCACACATTGAAAAATTTGCCAATCAACTCTCCGGCTATTTTTCCAGAACGATTCTTTTTTTAGCGCTGTGTACGTGGATTTTTTGGTATGTGCAAGAAGGTTCGTTTGAAAAGGCGTTGATTGTAGCAATTTCGGTGATTGTGATTGCGTGTCCATGTGCACTCTCTTTGGCAACGCCTGTGGCAACACTGGTTGGCCTAGGATTGGCGGCAAAGCGGGGAATTTTGTTTAAAGAGGCGGGCTTTTTGGAGAGCATGGCAAAGTGTGACACGCTCATTTTGGATAAAACAGGAACCATTACTAACGGGAAACCTGATGTGGTGGAGATGAAAGCTCTTAAACCGGTTGATTTTTCTTTAATCTATGCTCTTGCAAATGCCTCAAATCATCCTATTAGTCAAGGGGTAGTTCGCTCTATTAAGGAGAGCGGAGAATCTTTACATGTAAAAACATTACAACAGGTAAAATCGCTTGAAGCCAAGGGATTAAGTGCTATATGTGAGGGACATCTTTTAATGGGCGGTAATGCTAAAATGATTCAAGAAGCGGGCATTGAGATTGTGTTGGAGGAGCGGTTTGAGACTTTAAGCCACTACTTTTTTGCAATAGATGGCGTGTTAGTTGCTATTTTTGGACTAAAAGATGGTGTAAAAGAGGGTGCTAAGGCGAGTATTGATGCGCTTAAGGCTTTGGGGTTAGACGTGGTTATGTTAAGTGGGGATCATGAGCCTGTGACGCGAGAGATTGCCAAAGAGGTGGGTATTTCAAAGTTTAAAGCAGGATTGCTTCCTGATGAAAAAGCCTCTTACATTGATGTTTTACGCAAAAAAGGGAAAAGAGTGGTGATGGCGGGCGATGGCATTAACGATACCTTAGCGCTCTCTCAAAGTGAAATTGCGATTGCTATGGGCAGTGGGGCAGATATTGCCGTGGAAGTCAGTGATATTATTTTAACCAATGATAGTATGAAAAGTTTACACGATGCTTTTGTGATTGCACGAATGAGTTTGAAAGTGATTAAAGAGAATTTAGCCTTTTCCTTGCTCTATAATGTTATTACCATTCCATTAGCCATGAGTGGGCATGTCATTCCTTTGTTTGCAGCTCTTTCAATGTCGCTAAGTTCTTTAGTCGTTGTAGGCAATTCGATGCGCATTAAAAATGTTTTAAAAAGGCTTTAACATGGATGGTTGGGTGATTGCGATGATGCTTTTTGCTTCAACGCTTTTGGGTGCATTTGGGTTGTGGGCATTGCTTTGGGGAATTAGAAGTGGTCAGTTTGATGATCATAAAAAATTTTTAGATGGTGCGCAGTTTGACAGTGAAGAAGCTTTAAATGATGCTGTGCGAATGGAACGTAAAAAAGAAGAAATTTTAAAGCAAAAAGAGAAGCGAGAAAAAGGATACGCTCCAGCTGATTAGAATAGACTTCTTACAAAACTCATTTTGCAAGAAGGAAAAGCACCAAGGGTGCGTGGGCTTTCTGCCGAAGAAAACGCAGTGTTAACGTAGCTTTTAGAGCTTTGCTTTAAAAGCGTGTTAAGAGTTCTGCAAGAACTCTAATAAAAGTAAAAATATCTTCTGCCTCGAAGAGGCAAGTCTTAGTGCCTAGTGCAACATAGCAACAGGAGCTTTGCCCCTGTTGTGTGTAAATTATTTAAATGAAGCGATAGTTTCAGCAACAGCTTTCATATCATCATCACTGAGTCCTGAAGCGATAGGTTTCATAACCGCTTTCATTGGTCCACCTTTGCCATCTTTATAATCTTTCAAAGAAGCAATGGTTTTTGCCGCATCCCAACCTGCAATAATTTGAGATTTGTTCAAAGCAGATGTTTTTGCATTCTCTTTGTGACAGGAAAAACATTTTGCCTTGTAGATTGCCGCACCATCTGCTGCCATAAGGCTAGAGACTGCTGCGATTGCTAGAACTGTGAAAATTTTTTTCATTTGATACCCTTTCCTAAGTTGTGTGCCAAAAATTATAACCAAGCAGACTTTATCCCTGCTTATATTTTTTATCACCATTTATGTTCAATTTTTGTTTTATAAAAAAACGCTATAATTCAGCTCATTTTAAAGTTTGAAGAGAGGTCGTGTGTTTCGAAATATAGTGGTTTTAACGTGTGCATCTGTTATGGGTTTTGCAGCGACACACAGTGTATGTGAAAGCGAGCGCATCGAAACGTATAAAGCCAAAGAGATGATTGAATCCATTTTAAAAGACGAACCAACCAATACGGTTTGTATGCTCCAATTAGCCAATATTTATCTCAAACAAGGTGAAATTTCTAAAGGATTTGACACATTAGTGAATGCCTATTTGATTGACCCACACCATGTTCAAAACAGTAAAATTGCGAGTGTTCTTCCTTTTGCGCTTAAAGTGACTAATTATAAAATTCAAGCTGAAAAAACAAACGATAAAACAATTTGGAATCATTTGGGCGATGGATATTTTGATATGGGAATTTTTAACGAAGCCTCTTTCATGTATAAAAAGAGTCTTTTTGCTGATCCCACACAACATATAATTCGTCTAAAACGAGCCCTTGCTCTTCAAAAAGATGCTCATATTTATACCGCATTAGAAGAGGTACAAACGGTTTTAGATCAAGAACCTATGCATATTTTTGCAAATTATTATATGGGTAAATTTTTAGCGTATGATGTAAAAAATCGAGCAGAGGCTAGAGCCTTTTTTCAGAAGGCTAAAGAGGCGTTAATCGCAAAAAAAGATACTTTTGATTATTTAGAATACACCAA
>RZYK01000162.1 GCA_009930355.1 Campylobacterota bacterium
TTGTGCTCCATGTGCCACAGGTGAGGAGGTTTACTCTTTGTCTATGATGTTACAAGAGAAAAAAAGAGACTCCTACTCCTTTTCTATCACAGGCATTGATATCAACTCTGAAGCGATTGAAAAAGCTCAATGTGGACTCTTTTCAGAGCGTTCCCTACATAAATTAGATGCGCGTTTAAAAGAGAAATACTTTTTAAAAGATGAACGATTGTACAGTGCAAAAAAAGAGTATTTTACCTCTATTGCATTTCGTAAAGTCAATATTTTTGAAGGAGATTTTCTCTCGTTAGGAAGCTTTGATATTATCTTTTCACGCAATATGCTCATCTATTTTGATGATACCTTTAGGCTTAAAACAATTGAGCGTTTCTCGTCTTTACTGAAACCTCAGGGTAAACTCTTTTTAGGTCATGCTGATATTATTCCTGAAAACCATTACTTTACCAAACATACCGAACATAGGCTATCTTATTATGTTAAAAACAGTTAAACTAACGAACTTACGTATGAATCCTTCTGTGCTGATACTCCCAGGCTATCAGAACTCTGATGAAAACCATTGGCAAACGCATTGGGAAAAAGCACATCCTGATTTTTACCGTGTCAAACAAAAAGATTGGGAACATCCCAATGCCAAAGAGTGGGCAGAACAGCTTGAAACAACACTCAAACAGTGCCAAAATCCTGTGGTGCTTGTGGCACACAGTTTAGCGTGTTTGGTGGTTGCCCAGTGGGCAAGTCAAGCCCATACACCCATCAAAGGTGCTTTACTGGTCGCCCCACCCAATCCACAAGAGCCTATTTTCCCAAAATCCGCTCAAGGATTTGAGGAGATAGTGATGAGCTCTTTTGATTTTCCCTCCGTTGTGCTAGCCAGCACAAACGATCCTTACGCTACCTTTCCACACGTTCAACGCTTAGCTAAAACGTGGGGAAGCCGACTGGTTGATTTAGGTAAACGAGGGCACATGAATAGTGAAAGCGATTTGGGGATGTGGGATGAAGGGTATGATTATTTGGAGACGTTAATTCATATCAAATAAAAAGAGGCTCTTCGCCTCTTTTTATTTAACGAATCTGAGACTTTAACGCTTCTAACCTTGCAATTCTATCTTCTGTTGAGGGGTGTGTGGAAAAGAGTGAAGCAAACGAGATGTTTTTTCCCGCAAACGGGTTGATAATAAACATATGTGCACTCTGTGTCGTTGCCTCTTGCACCATACCTCGTTTGTTGTAGGTAGAGAGTTTTGATAGTGCGCTTTGCAACCACTCAGGATGGCGTGTCAAACGTGCGGCGCCCTCATCTGCCATGTACTCACGGTTTCGGCTAATCGCCATTTGAATCACCGCAGCCGCTAAAGGCAAGACTAACGATAAAACAAGCATCAAAATAGGGTTGGGACGGTTTTCTCTATCGCCTCCAAACATAGCACCCCATTGAAGCATATTGGCAATCATGGCAATCGCACCTGCAATGGTTGCCGCAATCGTGCCTATTAAAATATCATAGTGCCTTACATGGCTTAACTCATGCGCTAACACAGCTTCCACCTCATTTTCATCCAAAAGCTCTAATAAACCCTCCGTCACGGCAACAGCGGCATTTTGAGGATTGCGCCCTGTGGCAAAAGCATTAGGGGTACTATCAGGGATAATGTAAACTTTTGGCATGGGAATATTTGCTCTATTGGCTAATTTTTGAACTATTTCAAATAAACCCTTCGCTTCTCTTGGACTCACTTCAACGGCGTGGTAATGGCGAAGCACAATGCTATCAGAGTAAAAATAACTCACAAAATTCATCACACCTGCTATCACAAGTGCTATGAGCATGCCTTGTGTGCCTCCCATTATGCCACCAACCCAAACAAACAACAGCGTCATCAGAGTCAATAATACAACGGTTTTTACAACTTCCATTTTCTTTCCTTCTAACGAAATTAAAACGCCATTTTAGCGAATATTGGTAAATAATTTTTTTACATGTAACGCATTGTGCTATAATACCCCCACATTTCAAAAAGGATACTGCGTGCGTTTACCTCGTGGCTTTGGTAAAAAAGGCTATTTTTCCCTCTCTGCTATTCAAGCTTCGGTGAGTGAAGTTAAGACTAAACGCCAGCACGCATGCCTGATTCATACCACACGCCTTTTCTGTGAAGAGAATGAAAAAGAGCTTCACGAAGATGACCCACCACCCCTTCTTCTCTCCCTCTTCTCAAACCTTTTTCACTACCGCCCTCGTGTTTGCAGATGCAGTCGTTTGTTTGCAAAGCGTGCCCACTCCGCCATAAAACACGCCCAAAAACGCCGTAAATGTAACTGCTCTTGCCGCTATTTTAGCTTTCGTAGAACGGGTATTCATCCTCCTTTTATTTATCCTATTTTCTTAAACATTCTGCCAACCTTGTTGGCAAGCTTTAGCGTGTAAGAATAAAAATAATAAGGAATAAAAAGATGTTAAAAACCTATGTGACAGGATTTCCCCGCATTGGAGAGAAGCGTGAGTTAAAATTTGCTCTTGAAGCTTACTGGGCGGGAAAATCGGAGCTTTCAACACTTCAAAACGTCGCCAAAGAGCTTCGAGCACGCCACTTTAGCTATCAAAAAGCGCACGGCATTGATGTGATTTCGTGCAATGATTTTAGTTACTACGATTTGATGTTAGATACCATCACACTTTTAGGAGCGATTCCTGAGCGATTTGTGGGCATTGAGGATGCGACCAAACGTTACTTTGCGATGGCAAGAGGCGATGAGAGTCGCTCTGCGATGGAGATGACCAAATGGTTTAACACCAACTACCACTACATTGTCCCAGAACTTCACGCACAGACCCGTTTTAGTGTCGATGCGAGCAAAATTATCGAAGAGTTTACTGAAGCCAAAGCGCTGGGCATTACTCCAAAGATTAACCTCATTGGACCCATTACCTTTTTAGCGCTCTCTAAAACCATTGATAACACCGATGCCTTTGTGCTTTTTGACGCTCTTTTAGAAGCCTATGCAAGCGTACTTAAGAGCATTGAAACGCTAGGAGAAAGCATTATTGTTCAGTTTGATGAGCCGTTGTTTGCCAAAAGCTTAGAGCCAAAATTTTACACGCTTCTTAAAATTGCGTATGAAACACTAGGCAGGGTTTCACCCACACTCAACATCGCCGTCGTGAGCTATTTTGATAGAGCCAATGAAGCGGTGGCTGTCTTAGGAAAGTGCCCTATTTGGGGAATTGGACTGGATTTTGTGTATGGAGAGGAAAACCTTGATGCGCTTTTACATGTAAACGACAAAGTGCTTATCGCAGGGCTCATTGATGGACGCAATGTCTGGAAAAACAACGCCTCCAAATCCTACGCACTTTTGGAAAAAATCACCTCTGTGATTAACGAAGAGAAGCTGATTTTAAGCACTTCATGCTCACTGCTTCATGTGCCCTATTCCACCACGTTTGAGCAAAAACTTCCTTTACATGTAAAGACAAAACTGAGCTTTGCACTTGAAAAATTAACCGAGCTTCAAACGCTTCAAACACTCTGGGGAAACAAAGAAAAACCAACGTGCAATGAAGAGCATGAAACACCAACCATTAAAGCGCACACCCACCACGTTGTAAAGCGCTCACCTTATGGTATACGTGCACTCATTCAAGAAAAAGCACTCAAACTTCCACTTTTTCCTACTACTACCATTGGCTCTTTTCCACAAACCAAGGAGACACGAGCGCTTCGTTTAGCTTATAAAAAAGGTGAAATGACGCTTGAAGCCTATGAAAACGCATTAAAAGAGCTCATCAAGGAGTGTGTGGCGTTTCAAGAAGAGATAGGTCTTGATGTGTTGGTGCATGGCGAATTTGAGCGCAACGACATGGTCGAATACTTTGGTGAACTCCTTGAGGGTTTTGCGTTTAGTGAAAACGGTTGGGTTCAAAGCTATGGAAGCAGATGTGTTAAGCCGCCACTTTTACACGGCAATGTCAAACGACGCAAGCCTTTAAGTGTCGAGTGGAGTGTCTATGCGCAAAGTTTGACCGATAAACCCATGAAAGGGATGCTCACAGGGCCTGTGACCATTTTGAACTGGTCATTTGTGCGGGATGACATTCCAAAAAGCGAAGTGGCGTACGAGGTTGCCCGTGCCATTGCCGAGGAAGTCGATGAGCTTCAACGCAATGATATTAAAATCATTCAAGTCGATGAAGCGGCGTTTAAAGAGGGATATCCTCTAAGAGATGAAAAAATAAAAGCGTACGAAAAATGGGCGGTGGAGAGCTTTAAAGCCTCCGTGTGCAGCGCGTGGGATCAAACGCAAATTCACACCCATATGTGTTACAGTAACTTCAATGACATCATTGAGACGATTGAGGCGATGGATGCCGATGTCATTACCATTGAGACGTCACGCAGTGGCAATAAACTCTTAAAAGTATTCCAAAAAGCCCACTACAAAGCGCAAATTGGACCAGGCGTGTATGACATTCATTCCCCTCGTGTGCCTAGCGTGGAGGAGATGAGCGAGCAAATTAAGGCGTTTTTAGAAGTGCTCCCTAAAGAGCAACTCTGGATAAATCCTGATTGTGGACTCAAAACCAGAGGCTGGAGTGAAACCAAAGCCGCCCTTGCTAACATGATACAAGCGGTCAAACGTTTTCGATAGAGTGTTACCACGAGGGGAAATCCCCCCTCGTGGTTTTTGGTTTACATGTAAAGATATTTAAAGAGTTATTTCTTCAAAAAGTTTTCTCAGTTTATGAAGCTACTTTAAAATAAACTAGATTGTTGCGGCTTTTTTTCTTCTTTAATATGTTTTTCTATCCAAACGAGAAATTCATTTTTAAATTTAATACCTTTTACTTTTCCATGATACTTATCAATAATAAATAAATTCTCATATTGATTCGTTGGTATATAAATTTCATTATTTTTTTGTATGACTAACTTTTGTATCAAATATCGATTCAAATCTTG
>RZYK01000163.1 GCA_009930355.1 Campylobacterota bacterium
AAAGCTACACTTTAACCCACAAATATTTGTCAGTTCAATATATACACGGTAAAATTTCATCGACGGCGTGTTCTATTCTACGGTAACACTTTTGGCAAGGTTACGTGGCATATCGACGTCATTTCCCAAACGAATGGATATTTCTAGTGCTAGGAGTTGTGTTATGAGCATCATCTCAAAAAATTCATCCATCATATGCAAATGTGTTTTGGTTTTAATAAAATCATCTGCTAGTTCAAAAGGCTCTGGACTGATGACTAACAAAGTGGAGTCTCTAGCGCTTAACTCTTCTACATTACTCTTCATTTTATCGTAGAGGAGGTTTTTAGGCATGAGCGCAATGGTGAAAAGTTCACTATCTGCTAACGCAATCGGACCATGTTTCATCTCTCCTGCTGGATAACCTTCTGCGTGTAAGTAACTAATTTCTTTGAGTTTCAGTGCGCCTTCAAGTGCGAGTGGATAAAAAATATCTCGACCAATAAAGAAAAAACCATGACCGTGAAGATAACGCTTTGAGAGGCGACGAATTTTCTCATGCACACTCTCATTTACTTTCACAACCAAGGGAATGCGTAAAAGAGATCTGATTTCATGCTCAAGCGCTTCTTGTGATAGGGTTTGCTTTGCTTCTGCTACATAAAGGCTAAGAAGCCACAGCGTAATAACTTGTGTTGCAAATGCTTTGGTACTCGCAACGCCTTTTTCAATGCCTGCACGTGTGAGAATCGTTGCATCAGCGGTACGGACAATGGAAGAGTTATCGACGTTACAAATAGCAAGCGTTGGCATACCGCCTCTTTTTGCCATTTTGAGTGCTTCAAGCGTATCGGCAGTTTCACCACTTTGAGAGATAACAATAAAAAGCGTTTTAGGGTCGAGTAAAGGCTCTTTATAGCGAAATTCACTGGCGATTTCTACGTTACAACGAATTTTAGAGAGACGCTCAAACATATAGCATGCACTGAGTGCTGCATGATAACTGGTACCACACGCACAGATTTTAATGGCATCAATAGCGCTAAAATCAAAATGAGAAAGTTCATCAAGAACGATTGAATTCTCTTTGATACGTCCCATTAAGGTTTCGCCTACGACTAAAGATTGTTCGTAAATCTCTTTTTCCATAAAGTAACGGTAGCCATCTTTTTGTGCTGAGAGTTTATCGTTGCTTAAAGGTTTAAAATCGAGATGCTGTGGAAGAGACTCTTTTAAAAGGGAAATCTCTTTGTTGTGTGCCCAGCCATATTCTCCATCTTCAAGATAAACAACTTCGTTAACCAGCCCAATGAGTGGTGCATCTGAAGAGCTAAAATAGACTTCTCCTTCACTGTTTTTTCCAAGCAATAAAGGAACAGCATTTTTAGCAAAGAAGATAACATTAGGCGCTTTTTTGGTAATGAGTAAAATGGCATAAGCACCATGCAAAGAGGCAATGGTTTTTTCAAATGCTTTAAAACAATCGCCCAGTTCTTTGACATTTTTTTCAAAAAGATGCACCGCTACTTCGGTATCGGTTTGGCTTAAAAATTTTGTGCCATCTTTGAGGAGTTCATCTTTAATCTCTTTGTAATTTTCAATAATGCCGTTGTGAATAATGTATGAAAATTCACCCCAATGTGGATGTGCATTGGCTTCTGTGGGTTTACCGTGTGTTGCCCATCTGGTATGCCCAATGCCCACACCAAAGCCTGATGAGCTGAAATTTTCTACTTTATGCTGTAAGTTTGAGAGTTTGCCCGTGGCTTTAAAGGAGGTAATGTCTCCTTCTTTTAAGACAGCAATACCTGCTGAATCATACCCTCTATATTCAAGTTCTTTTAGTCCATTAATTAAAAAATTGCATTTTTCTTTGGTGCCAATATATCCGACAATTCCACACATACTTACTGCCTTCTTAGTAAAAATAATTTAAAATGTTTTGTTCATTGTCGCATAAGCGCGCTGTTTTTTCAATTAAAAGTAAGTTGCGGGTTCGGTTTTTAATGGTCTGAATCTTCGCCATGGCAATATCAATGCCATGTTCATCGAAAATGCTCATCATGTATGCCATTAATCCTTGTTGATTTTTGGTTTTAAGATGCATGAGGGCATACGATTTGGAGTGTTCAAAATTGATGCTAATTTCACCTTTTAAAATCGTGGGTTTTTTAAGCGTTGTTTTTTTGCTCATATCAAAGGAGTTTTCCAAAAGTTCGGTAATGTAAGCAATGTCACTCTCTTCAACTTTCTCGTTAAACTCAATTTGAAAATATTTTTTGCCATCAAAAAGTTTATAAATATCCATTTGAACGAGGTCTAAATAGGAGAGTTTACCTAAGAGATAACCAATGTTAAATTCAAGCCCTCGAATGACTTGAATGCTGAGATGATCATCGTTATGAATAGTGTAATGAAACAAATTGTGGGGCGTTTCATCCGCTTCTTTTGCAATGGAGACAATTTCGTTGGGTTTGAGCTTTAAAAAGAAAAAATTGGAAGGGATGGAAAGAATACGCTTTTGTAAGGATTTTGGAAGTTCTAAAAATTCAGGGCTTTTTTTGAGACTACTCTCTTTACGTAAGCGTTTGGTGGTTTCATCAATGAGCTCTTCTTTTTCAAACATTTCTATACTGTACTGATAAAATTCACGAAGCAATTTAGCAATAAACCCTGAATAAATATTGTCATTGACTGCACTCATATCGGCATACGTTAAGATGTAAAGGAGTTTGAGTGCTTGGGGATTTTGTAATTTTGAAATAAATGAAAGAACGACATTCTCGTTGTAAATATCTTCACGGTACGCGGTATTACTCATAAGGGTGTGGTATCTAATAATTAAAGCGCCCATTTCAATGGCTTTTTCTGAAAAATGCAATTTCGCCGCATAGGCTCTAAAAATTTTTGATCCCAGTTCACTGTGGTCATCTTTCCTGCCTTTGCCCACATCATGTAAAAAGGCGACCAGTTTGAGCATCGCTCGACCTTCAGGACATAAATCATCAAAGAGGGATTTGATAAAAGGTTCTTGAATATTTTCCAAATGATATAAGGTGTGCAGTGAGTGAATATCCACCGGTAATTTATGGTACCCATCAAATTGTGCAAGGTTTAAGATATGACGAAAAGGTTTAACGAGTTGAGGCAAGAGTGAAGCTTCATACAAAAGGCTAAAAAGCGTATAAACATTGGGTTGGAACAAAAGGGCACGAAATTGTTTATAGGTTTTAGGTGTGTTGTGTGCTGGATAGAGTGCGTTTTTAATATAATGCACATAGCTAATATCAAAATGCAAAGAAGCATCATCAAAGTGTTGGAGTTGTTCTAGCACCACTGAGAGTTTGGGGTGTGGTTTTTTCAGCGAAGCGTACACCGTATGATTGGCACTATAAAGTCCTTTTTGTATGCGACCTTTTTTAAGAGCACTTAAGCAGGTAGGGTACAAAAAAAGTGAGGCGGTGAGTTTACGCATAAAGATTTTACATGTAACATCCACCGTGTGCATACATGCTAAAGTACGAGAAGCAAGTTGCATGTGGGCATTTTTCAAAATCTTATTTTCAAAGCCCAGTTTTGACGCAACATCAGGAATATACTCAAGGTTTAAGATATCTTGCTTTTTCTTGGCACTTAAGTGAAGGGCTGAGCGCACACGGTAGAGAAATTCTAAGGAGCTTCGAAACTCTTTGTACTCCTCTTCGTTAATAATCTCAGGTACTCTATCCTTAATGCGAATGCTTCCAAAAAGAATTTTACACATCCAAAAAAGCGTGTGGGCATCTCTAAGTCCTCCCACTCCCTCTTTAATGTTGGGTTCCATGCTCATGGGATGTTTCAGTCTTCGTTCTTCATTAGCGGCAATGATTTGTAAAATAATCTCTTTTTTATCGCCTTTATCTGTTTTGTGTAGTTTGAGAAGTTCTCTCTCTGTTTCCATCCATAAAAGTTTAGAACCGCATAAAAAGCGAGACTCTAACATGGCCGTTTTGATGGTAAGGTCTTGATTGCTTGCATCAAAGAGCTCTTCAAGTTTATGCGTGCGATGCCCCAGTTTCATTCCCGCATCCCACGCAAGATAGAGCATGGATTGGATGAGTGGTTCAATGTTATACCCTGGAATGGCTTTGTAAACCACCATGAGGTCAATGTCAGAATAGACGCACAGCTCTTCTCTACCATAACTTCCCATACCCACAAGTACCACAGGAATAGCATTGGCAAAAGGCATGTAATTGCCGAAGTATTTGCGTAGGGTATATTTGTAAATTAAAAGAATAAATTGGTCAATTTTTTTAGTATGTTTGACCAGAAAATCTTTGCCTTGATTTTCTACAAAAATTTCATTTAATGAGCTTAAATAGGCTTTAATATGCTCTTTAATGACTTTGGATATCTCAAAATCAGTAGCATTTTTTTCGATTAAATCTTCAATAATCTCTTCGATTTCCATTATTTTTCCTATTTTAATTCTTATGGGCTATAATACAAAAAAAGTGCTTTTGCCTGACCCATTTGTTTGATGAATTTGTAAGCAAAGCATGAAAAAATCTTTACATGTAAAAAGGATAATTATGACTCAAAAGCCTTATTTAAGAGCATTTCCTAACGCACAGGGTTATTTTGGAAAATTTGGTGGAGCCTACTTGCCTCCAGAACTTGTGGAGCAGTTTAAAAAGATTGAAGAGGCGTATTTGACGATTGGTAATTCACATGATTTTATTCGAGAACTCCGTGATATTCGTAAACATTACCAAGGACGCCCAACCCCTGTGTATTATGCAAAGCGCTTAAGTGAGTATGTGGGAGGTGCACGAATTTATTTAAAACGGGAAGATTTAAACCATACCGGGGCGCATAAACTCAACCACTGCATGGGCGAAGCATTGTTAGCCAAATATTTGGGTAAGAAAAAGTTGATTGCTGAAACAGGAGCAGGGCAACACGGCGTGGCGTTAGCAACGGCAGCAGC
>RZYK01000164.1 GCA_009930355.1 Campylobacterota bacterium
ACAACGAAGCAAAATTGACCAAGTACGTCAAAGCTGCGGGTTGTGCTGCCAAGCTGGGTCCGGGAGACCTCACAGAAGCGATAGGTGGTTTAAACTGCATGCATGAGAAGGTACTGGTAGGAATGGATGAGAGTGATGATGCCAGTGTCTATTACCTCGATGAAGAGCGAGCCCTTGTTCAAACCGTAGATATTATCACCCCTGTGGTGGATGATCCTTTTGTGTATGGGCAAATTGCTGCGGCAAATTCGCTAAGCGATGTGTTTGCCATGGGTGGTGAAGTCGCTACGGCGATGAACATTGTCGGATTTGATGGCTGTCACCAACCACGAAGCGTGCTCAAAGAGATTTTAGCAGGTGGGCAAGATAAGGTCAATGAGTGCGGTGGAGTGATTATTGGGGGGCATACGATAGAAGCGCCTGAGATGACCTATGGCATGAGCGTGACAGGCTTTGTGCATCCTTTAAAAATTTACCGCAATAACACGCCCCGTGTGGGAGATGTGCTCATTTTAACCAAACCTTTGGGAATGGGTGTGTTAACCACGTCCATTAAAGCGGATATGCTTGAGAATAGCGTGGTGGAAAAAGTGGCGTCTATTTTAGCCACCCTCAATTATAAAGCTTCACGCATTATGCAAAAATACGATGTGAGTGCGTGTACGGATATTACAGGGTTTGGGCTTTTTGGACATGCCTATGAGATGAGTTTTCATCGAGTCAGCATTGGCTTTTGGATGAACAAGATTCCTATTTTAGAGGAAGCTAGAGCGATGGCGGATATGGGGATTATCCCTGCAGGTGCGTACAACAATAAGGCGTATGTGAGCATGTATGTGGATGCAAAAGTGCCGCATAAAGATGAAATTTTACTCTACGATGCGCAAACCTCAGGTGGACTTTTGATAGCCGTCTCCCAAAAGGATGCGCCAAAACTGCTTCAAGAACTGCTTGATGAGGGGCTGAGTTACAGTGCGATTATCGCTGAGGTGTTTGAAAAAGAAGAAAAACCACTCTTTTACATGTAAGGAAAAATCCTTACATGTAAAGAGGATTAGAGAAAGAATTTCCAGTAAAATTCTGCGGCACAAACAATCAAAAGAATACCAACAACATTGAGAACAAACCCAATTTTTGCCATAAAAGCAACACTCACCATACCCGTACTCATCGCAATGGCGTTGGGTGGCGTGGCAATAGGAAGCATAAAGGCGTAACTCGCACAAATGGTAGCTGCCATCATTAGCAGTTGTGTATCAGCACCCACCGCCTGTGAGAGTGAGAAAATGATGGGAAGCATAATAGAAATGAGTGCGGTGTTGCTGGTAATTTCTGTGGTAAACGTTACGAGAGCTGCGACAATGAGCAAAATGAGCCACGGTGAAAAATCAGCAACGAGCATCAATTTATTGGCAATTTCACCCGCCAATCCTGTTTTTGAGAATGCACCAGCAATGGCAAATCCAG
Source organism: Campylobacterota bacterium (assembly GCA_009930355.1). Lineage (GTDB taxonomy): Bacteria > Campylobacterota > Campylobacteria > Campylobacterales > Sulfurospirillaceae > Sulfurospirillum. Next base: position 1,468 of record RZYK01000164.1, read on the forward strand.
CACCAAAGAGAAACATAATATCAAAGGGGATTTTTTTGCTGTCTTCCCATTTGAGAACACCCACTTTTGGTAAAAACATCAATAAACCGTAGCTGAGTAAAATAATGCGCTCATCCAATCCTAAACCATTATAATAGGGTTTAATCGGAGAGTTCACGAACAATAGCGCAATCAGGGAAATAAGCATCCATAAAAGGCGTTTTTGATCTTTGGTGATTTTGTGTTTTTCTTCGATTTCTTCAATATGCCCTACATTGTGTAAGCCATAGGAGAGAAAAAACGAGGCAAATACAATCATTAAAAATGCCACAGGCGTTACTAACATCATCCATTTTACAAAAGGAATCATCTCCATACCATTGTTTTCCATGAATCCTAAAAGCAGCATATTCGGAGGTGTTCCAACAGGAGTAATAATACCACCAATGCTTGCGCCATACGCAATGGCTAAAATAAAACGCACTTGCAAAATTTTATGCGAACTCAAAAATGAGGCAATAGGAATCAGCAAAAGTGCAGTAGTCGTATTGGAGAGAATAGAACTTAACAGCCCTGAAGTAATCGCTAAAGAGAAGATAACCCCACGAGGTGTGGTTGGAAATACGGTTAAAATCTTTTGAGCAATCACTTTGTGAAGCCCTGTTTTTTCTGTGGCAATTGCCAGCAAAAAACCACCTAGAAAAAGGTAAATAATAGGATTAGAGTAATTGGTTGTGGTTGCTGCTGTGGGAAGAAGCTTAAATGCGGGAAAGAGAATAATAGGGAGTAATGAGACAACACCTACAGGCAATCCTTCATTTGTCCAAAGAGCGACGAGAAAAACAAGTACGCCAATCATCGTAGCATGCAATGGTTTAAATCCTAAAAGCGCAAGACCATAGCCTACAAACCCCAATACGAAAGCAATAGCAATCAGTTTGTACGCAGGTTTATCTATGTGTTCCATAATAATGTTATTCCTTTTAATCTAATTTGTTAAAAGATTCTAATAAACCCCTAAGACATAAAAAAGACTTTTTGTTTCGATTTGTAAATTAAATTTTTTTAATGGAAGAAGATGTGAAAAAAAGTAACAAAAAAGAGGGATGTAAAAAGACAAAAGGTAACATTGTCTTTTTACATGTAAAAGCGTTTAGTCTATTCTTGAATACAAATTTCACCTTTTTGCATATGAATCAAGGTTTGATAAAGTACGACTGCAATGACAGCCGTTGTAACACCTACCATGGTGTAAGAGAGGCAGAGTAAGAAAAAGTCTTTGGTATGTGCATACATGACCATTGCACTAATTCCCATAGCTGCTAAAGGGAACACAAACGCCCACCATGAGATGAAAAATTTAATTTTGATAAAGTTTTTATACAAAAAGGCAATCAAAAGAGTGAAAAACAGTGCCAAATCAAATAATATATTAGCAAACAAATCAATTACTCCAAACATTTTCACATAGGCTAAAAATCCAACTGCAGGAGGCGCAATCAAAATAAAAAGTGTTGGCATAAATTTAATGGCTAATTGATGATGAAAAATGATACGGTTAAATAAAATTGCAAAAAGAATCACCCAAAAAAAGACTCCCACGCTAAAAAAGTAGAGGAGTACACCTTGTGGTGCAAATCCAACACCACCAATAGGAACTAAAACATTTCCAACAATGGGGATAAGCCATGCAGGATTGGAGTGGGCGAGTTCTTGATTGTTATTAATCCAGTACGAAATCGTATGAAGGGTCAAGTAGAAATGAAGCGCAACTCCTGCGTACCAAAAAATGGCTGAAATGCTCTCTATTTGCTCTTTATAGACGATGGCTAGCATGAGCATTGAAATAGAGACTGCGGCGAAAAAATTAATACGAACGGGATGCGTAAACTCTTTTTTAACGGCCTCTTTATAGGTAAAAAATTTCACCATATAAATAATACTAATCACCACAAAAACAATGGTAGAGAGTGCCATTAAGCCTAATGCAATCCATTCAGAAAAGCCAAGTGTACTGACTGCTTTTTGGTACATAATGGTCAAGCCACTGAGTCCCATAACAATTGCATACATCATAATCGGGAAAAATTTGAGTCTATTTTTTTCGATTGTTTCAGATGTTTCCATAATAACTCCTTATTATAATTCTCATTTTTATTTATAATAATAAAAAAGAAAGCTTATCAAAAAAGACTAAAATTTCTATTGATGGATAGATTCACATTAAAAAGTTAAACACATTTTTATACTTTTTGTGTGAAAAGAGGAAAAGTGTGTCAAAAATGGCGTAAAAATAGGTTTACATGTAAAGATTAGCAGGAGTGGTGGTTAAGGTGTTTAAAGAGGTAGCCTTGCACAAAATCAACGCCTAAATCACGTGCCAAAAGAAAGTCGCCTTCGGTTTCAATACCTTCTAAAACAGATTTTTTACCTTGTGCTTTGGCAAAAGATAAAAAGCCTTTTAAAATCTCTTGATAATCGGTGCAACGTTTGATTTTTAAAAGCCATGTTTTGTCAAACTTTAAAAAGTCTGCACGGCTGGTTAACTCAAAACAAAATGGTTTTTCATCATTTCCAATATCATCTTGCGCAATAGGAAAGCCAATTGTTTGAATTTCATCTAAGCAATGGGTTAAAAAGGCCGTTTGCATATCGTCAGTATTTTCGGTGACTTCAAGACAAAGATCTTGAGCACCCTCAAAAAGTTGTTTCCAAAAGGCGATTTTTGTATCGTCGCTAAAATTATGAGGGTCAAGATTTAAAAAAAGCATCGCATTTTTAGGTCGGTGAAAGAGTTGTAAGGCTTTAAGTTCAGATTCTAGGTGAAAAAAAAGTTCAGGATTTTGATGTGCTACCATAAATACAGGCATTGGTGGAATACGTCGTTCATTTAAAATAAAACGAGCCAGTGCTTCATACCCAAAAATCGTCCCTGAATTCATTGAAATAATCGGTTCATACTCTACCCAAAAGTGACGGTCATGAATCATGCGAACTACATCACATTCACTGAGGAGATTTTCATTACAGAGTAGGGGTAAAGACATGAAAGAGCCTTTAGAAAAAGATAAAGTTATATTTAGGTTTTTACATGTAAAAACCTAAATATGTAAACTATTTTTTATCGAGAATACATCCATGTGGATTGTACTTTTTACAGAGTTCACAAAAGACCGAACTCTCAGAGCGCTTTGCACAAATAAATTCAATCGCTTTGCGCTTGGCTTCGTTTTTAAATTTATTCATGGCGTTATGGTTCAAAAAGTTGGTGAGCATAATGACCAACTTCACATCTTGAGGAATCTCTTTTTTAACGACTGAGGGGTTACGGGCATCCCAATGCGTTACTTTTTCAAAAGAGAAATCTTGTAAAACAGAGGTAATAGAATCAACCGTCATTCCGCACGACTTTTTTCATTTAATTCTACCCCATAACGCCTGAGATAATTTACCCCTAGAACTTCTAGAATAACACGGTGATTATTCTCTAG
>RZYK01000165.1 GCA_009930355.1 Campylobacterota bacterium
CGAAGGAAATCCAATGAAACGAAGAATACCTGCTGAATGGGAAGAACAAGAGGCGCTTATTGTTGTATTTCCTCCAAAAGAAAGTGACTGGAAACACTCGCTTGAAGAGATTCATCGAACTTATGTCGAATTTATTGGCAAAATCGCTCGCTTTCAAAAATGCCTTGTGATTTGTGAAGATAAAACTGCCCTTGCCAATCTTCTTCCAAACTTGCAAAACATTGAGCTGATTCAGATGCAAACCAACGATACATGGATTCGTGATTTTGGGGGTATTAATGTCTACAAAAATCACAAACGCCGAACCTACGACTTTGTCTTTAACGCATGGGGTAATAAATTTGAAGCCAATCTAGATAACACCATAACCGAACAACTCTTTAAAAAAGGCTACTTAACAGGCAAGCTTAAAAATGTAGATTTTGTATTAGAAGGCGGAAGTATCGATAGCAACGGGCATGGTGTGATGCTTTCAACAGCCTATTGTCTATTTGAGGAAAACCGCAATCCTGAGCTTTCCAAAAAAGAGATTAAAAAAATGCTCAAAAAACTCTTTGGACTTAAAAAACTGATTATTTTAAAACATGGCGCCCTTATGGGGGATGACACCGACTCGCACATTGACACCTTAGCACGCTTTATTAACAAAAACACCATTGCGTATGTCAAATGCTACGACAAAGAAGACGAGCACTACGAAGAACTTAATAAAATGGAAAAAGAGCTCAAAAAAACAGGTTATAATCTGCTTCCACTCCCACTTCCTTCTGCCAAATACTTTAACAAACACCGCATTCCTGCAACCTACATGAATTTTGTCTTTATTAACAATGCCGTACTCGTTCCAACCTACAACGATGCCTACGATGCACAAGTACTAGAAACATTTACGCATCTTTTTCCAATGCGTGAAATAGTGGGCATTGAATCTTCTGTATTGATTCGAGAACATGGTAGTTTGCATTGTGCTTCCATGAATATCTATAAAGAGCGAGATGACGCCTAATGACATTACAAAAAAAAGCAACCATCGTCTCTAGCGCAACGGCTACACTTTTAATTGTGATTAAACTTTTTATTGGGCTTTTAAGCGGTTCGGTGGCAGTTTTAGCCTCTGCCATCGACTCCGTTTTAGATTTAATTGTCTCAGCTTTTAACTACTTTGCCATTGCTAAAGCGGAACAACCTGCCAATCAAACGTTTAATTATGGCAAAGGAAAAATTGAAGCCTTAGCTGCGGTGATTGAAGGAACGATTATTTGTATGTCAGGGCTTTTTATTTTGTATACAGCACTCAAAAAAACACTCTATCCTGAAGCACTTTCACATGTAAGCAGTTCTATTATCGTGATGCTTATTTCCTTTATTTTAACCCTTGCATTGGTAGCCTTTTTAAATTATGTAGCCAAAAAGACTCACAGTATGGTAGTGAAATCCGATGCACTTCACTACAAAACGGATGTGCTCAGCAATGGCGCTATTTTACTCTCATTGCTTGCTATTCATGCAACAGGATTCGAGATGATTGATGCCATTATGGGTGTGATTATTTCACTCTATATTATGTACTCTGCGTATGAACTGATTAAAGATGGAATTTATATCTTACTGGATGCCTCGTTAGAAAAAGAGATTGTGCAGAAGATTCAAAGCATTATTTTAGAAGAAAAAGAGATTAGTGACTTTCACAATTTAAAAACACGTAAATCAGCTAATACTCATTTTGTCGATGTTCATTTAGTCTTTAGCCCTGGTATTTCTCTGCTTCGAGCGCATCATGCAGGGGATAAAATTGAAGACAACATCAAAGCACTCGCTCCTGAAATTGAGTGGGTCATTAACGCACACCTTGACCCCTATGATGATTCAAATACCGACACGCTTTTACATGTAAAAGAGGATTAATCCTTTTTACATGTAAAGAGCTATACGATACCCAATAAACGACAATCCCCATGCAATGAGTGTCGTAAATACAAACAAATAGGCCAAATATTTGTAACTTCCACTCTCTTTAGCAAAAACAATAGAAGCCGCCATACATGGCAAATAAAACATCACAAAAATAATAAACGAAACCGCAGAGGCAAAAGGAATCTCTTTTTGAATCACCTCAAGCAATCCTTCATTCTCCTCATCGACCTCAGCGCCTAAGGCATACAAAACCCCTAAGGTTGAAACCACCACCTCTTTAGCCGCCAAACCACTCTCTAAAGCCACCGTCATCTTCCAATCCAACCCAATGGGCGCAAAAAGCCCTTCGGTAGATTTGCCAATCATCGCTAAAAAACTCTTCTCCAAAAGCACTTTGGCTTGTTCATTTTCAAGACTGACTTTTGCTTCATCACTTTGGGCTAACTCAATTTTTTGCGCATACGCTGCTTCAATTTCGGGATATTTAGGATAATTACTCGCAAACCAAATCAGCATAGACGCTGCTAAGATAAATGTCCCCGCCTTTTGCAAATACAAAATCGCCTTAATTACCACCGTATGCCAAATAAGCTTTAAAGAAGGTAAACGGTACTTTGGCATCTCCATAACAAAGGGCTCATCGACTCCCTTAAAAACAAAAAGTTTTAAAAATTTTGCCGCAAGAAGCCCAACAAGTGCCCCTGCAATATAGATAAGAAAAAGCACATTGCCCGCTTGCTCTTTTGGAAAAAATGCTCCCACAAACAAGACATACACAGGAAGTTTTGCCCCACAACTCATAAATCCAATGATAAAAAGTGTGATAAGCCTATCTTTATTATTTTTAAGCGTACGTGCGCTCATGTACGCAGGAACGGAGCATCCAAAACCTGTGACCAAAGGAATAAAACTCTTTCCATGTAAACCAAAGCGATGAAAAAAACCATCGAGCAAAAACGCAACCCGTGCCATGTAACCTGTGGTTTCCAAAAGAGCAATGCCTAAAAACAAAATAACAATGTTAGGTAAAAACATCACCACAGCACCCACACCAGAAAGTGCGCCATCTGCGAGCAAGGAACCCAAAGCGCCCTCTCCAAAAATGGTTTTAATATACGCACCCAAAGCCACAAAAAACATATCAATCCATTCCATAGGAATAGAACCTAGCTCAAATGTCAGCTGAAACAAACTCCACATCAACACAACAAAAATAGGAATCCCAAACACTTTGTGAATTAAAATCGCATCAATTTTTTCAGTCATACTTGATGTTAAACACTTTTTACATGTAAGCGTTTCAAGCACCGCACCTTTAGCAAATGCCGCACGCTCTTGTGCAAAAATCTCACTCACATCTTTGCTCTCATGGTGCAAATACAGATGCTCCAACGCCTCTTTTAAAATCAAAGAGAGTTCCAACCATAAAGGCTCATCTCGCATCTGATGGTACGTTTTAACATCTTGTTCTAAAAGTTTTAAGGCAATATCACGGTATGCAACAGCACTTTTATAGCGCTTTTCTTCTAAAAAAAGTACGATTTTTGCGACTTCTTCCTCAACAACATCACTGTAAATTAACTTTGATTTTTCATGTGGAAATTGGAACATATCAATCGCACGGTTTAAAAGCTTTCCAATGCCCTTCTTCGTTGCCGCAGAAACCTTGACACAAGGAACACCCAAGATGGAGCTTAACTGCTCATGGTCAATGCACATCCCCTCTTTTTGCGCTTCATCCATCATATTTAGCGCTACAATCATCTTTTTATCAAGCTCTAACAACTGCGTCGTTAAAAAAAGATTGCGCTCCAAATTGGTGGTATCCACGACGTTAATAATCAAATCATACGGCTCATTTTCCAAAAATTCTTTGGTCACCCGCTCATCTTGCGTGTAGTCATTTAAAGAGTAAGTTCCGGGCAAATCGACAATCTTAATGCTATGCCCTTGCGCTACAAAACGCACCTCAGCTTTTTCAACCGTCACCCCTGAAAAATTGCCAACCCTAAGCCTTGCATCTGCAATGGCATTAATCAGCATACTTTTACCCACATTAGGTTGCCCCACTAAGGCAATCACAAACTCTTTCATACTCTTTTTACCTGAATCATTTTTGCTTCTTCATAACGTAAAGCTAAAAGCGTACTTCCCACTTCAACTTCTAACGTACTTTTTGCGATACTGCTTGCTTTCATTTTGATCTGACTTCCTTTTCGAAGTCCTAAAGAAAAAAGGCGTTGTTTAAGCTCACCTTGAGCGTCTATTTTACTGACGATGCCCTGCTCGCCTGGATTCATTTCCGATAGCATTATCATCTCTGTTCCTAATTGATAGTTATCATCAAGATAATAGATTAATTTGTGTTAAAAGCATATTAATGTAGAATAAAATCACTTTATAAGAGAAGGTCAATCCAATGAAAACAGCGCTTATCCAACACGCCATTCAAGGCTCTGCCAAAGAAACAATTGCTAAAACCGTTTCACTCATTCAACACGCTTCAAGCCAAGGCGCAGAGCTTGTCGTACTCCAAGAACTCCACCAAGACCGCTACTTTTGCATTAACGAAGACGTAGCGTGTTTTGAGCTTGCGAGCAACTGGGAGAGTGACATCGCCTTTTGGTCAGGCATCGCCAAAGAAAACAACGTCGTTTTAGTCACCTCACTTTTTGAAAAACGCTCCGCAGGACTCTACCACAACACCGCCGTCGTCTTTGAAAAAGATGGCACCGTAGCTGGCAAATACCGCAAAATGCACATCCCTGATGACCCCGGTTTTTACGAAAAATTCTACTTCACCCCTGGTGACATGGGTTACAATCCCATCCAAACCAGTGTCGGAAAACTAGGCGTTTTAATCTGTTGGGATCAATGGTACCCAGAAGCCGCCCGTTTGATGGCGTTAAAAGGAGCTGAAATGCTCATCTACCCAACGGCGATTGGTTGGTTCGACGAAGACATGGAAGATGAAAAAAACCGCCAATGCGACGCATGGGAAACCATACAAAGAGGTCACGCC
>RZYK01000166.1 GCA_009930355.1 Campylobacterota bacterium
AAAGATTTTTATCTTGAACTTATGCGCTTACACCAAACCACATCACTCACATAGGATTTTTATGCGACCCAATGCTTTTTTAACCTTTTTATACTCAGGACTTTGCCCTAAAGCGCCAGGAACGGCGGGCTCATTGCTTGCTCTGCTTGCTGGTGCTTTAATTATTCGCTACATCTCTATGGAAACGCTTGTTTTGCTTACCATTTTCTTCACCATGGTCGGTATACGAGAAATTAATGCCTATGAAACGAAAAGTGGTATCCATGATGACAAACGCATCGTTATCGATGAAGTCGTAGGGATATGGATTGCTCTTATTCTAAGCTCCAGCACTTTTATTCAAATTATTTTATCTTTGATATTTTTTCGTCTTTTTGATATTTGGAAACCCTCTATTATTGGGAGAATTGATCGCAATGTGAAAGGTGGCATTGGGGTTATGGGTGATGATATGATTGCAGGGCTTTTAGCGGGTGTGTGCAGTGCAGGTGTTTTTCAACTCATTGGTATTCTACAGAACACTCTCTTAAGTTAAAAGATTACTTTTTTATCACGCAAAAATCATAAGCGCTATCATTCTATACTGCGAACAATAAGAGTTCTTTTATCATCCACCAGATGAGAAGAAGAACTCAATTCCAGTTTGAAAAGGATAGCTCCATGAAACATTTTGCTAAACTCTTTATAGCACTCTTGCTGACACTCTCTGTTGTACATGCTAAGGAATTTGTGATTGATTCAACGCACTCTCACGTAGGCTTTTTTATTAAACATATGATGATTTCTAATGTCAAAGGTCATTTTAAAACCTACAGCAGTGAAATCGACTTTGATACAGAAAAAAAACGCTTCACAACGCTGAATGCCAAAATTGAAGCAGCTTCGATTGATACAGGCATTGCTAAACGAGATGATCACCTAAGAAGTGCTGATTTTTTTGACGTTGAAAAGTTTAAAACTATTGAATTTGTCATGACATCTATGAAAGAGAATAAAATTTATGGAAAACTTACCATGCATGGCATTACCAAAAACATTGTCTTAGAATCAACGCTTCATGGTGTTGTAAAAGATTTTCAAGGGCATCAACGCATCGGATTTAGCCTAGAAGGTAAGCTTAATCGTAAAGATTTTGGACTTACCTGGAATAAGCTCTTAGAGGGTGGCGGGCTCACGGTCGATGAAACCGTTAATCTTAGTATTGAAATTGAAGCCATCGAGTTATAAACAGCAAAACCCTTCCCTCTCAAAAGGGTGAGCGAAGCTTAAAAAAGCCTCTTTTTGGGCTTCGCTCACCTCAAACTCCCATACAACACCATCACTCTCAAACAGACGCTCTTTTACATGTAAAGCATGATGTAAAGCATAATGCTCAAAACGAGGAACCAATGGATATGCTGTTTTACATGTAAAGATTTCTTTGAAAACAAAAGGCACTAAAGCAGCAGCAGCAATCACCTCTTTCGCACTACTACCATAGGCTCTCACCAAGCCTCCCGTTCCTAATTTAATTCCCCCAAAATAGCGCACAATCAAAAGCCCAACTTCTACCAATTCCACCCCACGCATGACATTTAAAACAGGAGGACCTGATGTGCCTTTGGGTTCACCATCATCAGAGTTGTTCTCAACAATTTGGCGAAATTCATTAAAATAGCGCTTTGCCCAAACAATATGCGCTGCCTTTGGATGCTCACTTTTGAGCTTTACATGTAAAGATTCCATCACTTCAATAGGGCATAAAAAAGCATGAAATGTTGACTTTTTTTCCTCTAATGAGCTTGAAAAAACCTGCTCTACTGTTTGCATAAGACTTTAACCCTATTTTTTTGGAGAAATTGTAACACACGAAGCTAAAAAGGATGTTCTTCTTTTTGGAAAAAATATAAGGCAATAAAGACGCTTAAAGAAATAACCATCAAAATAGAACATAAAAGCAGTGCCAAATTATACTCTCCATCAAACACCGCATTATAAATCGCCAAAGAAATGGTGTCGGTTTTACCTACAATATTTCCACCCAACATCAACGTAATTCCCACTTCCCCTAATGCACGGGCTAAAGCAATTAAAAGTGCAGCGATCACACTTTTTTTAATGCACGGAAGAATAATAAAAACAAACGTATAAAATCTGCTCTTTCCACTGGTATAAGAGGCTTCTTTAATGGATTTTGGAAAGAGTTCAATAGCAGATTGAAGCGGTTTAACCATCAAAGGAAGTGCGGCAATAAACCCTGCTAAAACCAAACCTTTAAACTCAAAAATAAACCCTATACCTAGAGCACTAAAATAACTTCCAATCCAACCGTATTTTCCCAAAAGAAGCAACAATAAAAATCCAATCGCAATAGGAGGAAAAATAAGCGGAAACATAACCAATGCTTCAAAAAACCACTTATATTTGATATCCTCTTTTGAGAGTAAAAAAGCCAAGGGAACGCCTAGACATACTAAAAGTATAGCTACACATCCAAGCGTTTTCAGGCTTAGCACCAAAGGATGCCAAACCTGTGTCATTTCAAAGACCATACTTCTCAAAAATCTTTTTAGCTTCAGGCGTTTTTAAAAATTCAATAAATGCTTGACACGAAACATTTTTTTGACAACTCCCTAAACGAGCCGCTACAATGTCGATTTTCGTATAATACTGCTCAGGAATTTTAATATAACCCCCAATTTTCGTGTAATTATCTAAAGCTGCACTCAAATTGATAATGCCTACATCAACCTCATGCGTACTCACATATGATGCTACTTGTGGAACAGTAGCAACCACAAGCAGTTTATCTTTAACACTTTGCATTACATGAGCATTCTCTAAAAATTCCGCTCCGGCTTGACCATAAATGGCTTTTTTAGCATCAGGCATTGCCACGCGTTTAATGGAATCTTTTGCAATATCTTCCCAGTTTTCTAGCGTTACACCTTTGGCATATGCAAGAACTGCCTTTCCCTCACCAAGGCTCAAATAATCAACCACTTTAAGCTCTTTTTGTTTCTCTAAAAACTTTTTATCTGCAATTAAAATGGAAATTTCAGTCTGCTTTGCTTGCGCAAAAATTTGTGCCATATTGCCGTAAATGGCATCAACCTTTTCGTTTTGTTGAGCTTCAAACACTTTAACAATCTCTTGTACAGGTTTTTTATACCCAGCCCCAGCGGCAATTGTTAAGCTCTCTGCACATACCATTGACGCAGAAAATAGACAAAATAGTAAAAACACCTTTTTCATTTTTTCTCCCATTTTTGAAGTATTGGAGCAAACGCTTTAGTTCCAATATTGACCCTATCGCCCACCTGTAAATCTAACGCTTCACTCGCATCTAAAACAACTTCCACAATCTGCTGACCAATTGCCACAATGGCAATATAAATCACATCAACCTTTATAATATCCAACAGTTCCCCTTCAAAAGAGAATTTTTGGCTTCCTTGTGTACGAAGTAGCACACTTTTTACATCACCATCTTGCACGACTTTTCCTTGAGAGAGCAGTACAACACGAGAGCTTAAACGGTACATTTCACTAGGATCGTGACTCACCATAATCGTTGTAGTACCAAACGTCTTATGCAAAGAGAGAATTTCTTGTTGCAGTTTATTGCGCATAAAAGGATCTAATGCAGAGAGGGGTTCATCCATCAAAAGTAGCTTTGGTCTGTTCATCATCGCTCGACACAAACTCACACGTTGCTTCTGCCCTCCTGAGAGTGTTGCTGGTTTTCGATACGCTAATTCTAAAAGTTCACTCATAGACAAAAGCTCTTTAGCAAGAGCTTTATCTTGACGCACAAACAATAAATTATCTAAAATACTCATATTAGGGAAAAGCGCATAATCTTGAAACACAAACCCAATACCCCTCTTTTGTGGAGGTAATGCTTTAAAGCCATCTAGCCACACCTCATCATCCACCACAATACGCCCTTTTGCCTCTTCTAATCCTGCTAAAATACGAAGCAATGTAGTTTTGCCACTACCACTTTGACCTGAAAGAGCTACAAAACTTTGAGCCTCAATAGTGAGATTTACATCTAAATCCATTTTCCCCAATGAACCTAAAAGTTCTTTTTTAACCTCAATTTCAATCATACGACACCTCCTAAACGGTGGCTTTCTTGACGGTTAAAAATGTACACACACAAAAGGACAACAAAACTTATGAACACCATAATACCGCTATAAATATGCGCACTCGTATAATCCATAATCTCTACCATCTCATAAATAGCAACCGAAGCAACTTTTGTCTCTCCTGGAATACTTCCACCGACCATTAAAACCACACCAAACTCACCCACGGTATGTGCAAATGTAATAATAATAGCACTCATAAGCGCTGGTTTAATATTTGGTAAGGCAACAAGAAAAAGGGTTTCAATCTTGCTTTTCCCTGCAATATACGAAGCTTCTAACATATTTTTAGGTAAGGCTTCAAAGCCACTTTGCAAAGGCTGCACCATAAAAGGAAGTGAGTAAAAACAACTCGCTACCACAAGCCCTGTAAAATTAAAAACCAATTTAATGCCTAAAACATCTTGAAAAAAACGTCCAACGGGTGAGTGAAATGAGAGTGCATAGAGAATATAAAAACCTAAAACAGAAGGAGGCAACACAATAGGCAATGCCGTAATCGCCTCAAAAACAGGTTTAAATCGTGACCTGCTTTGTGCCAAACTCCATGCTAAAAAGAGGGAAATACAAAAAAGAATCAGCGTTGTTATGAAGGCTAATTTAAAGGAGAGTAAAAAAGGAGTAAACTCCAAAGCCATCACCTTCTCAAGCATCTAAAACCTCCAAAACAAAAAGTTCACTCGCTTTGATCAGTAAAAGAACCTCATCACCCACCTTCAAATCCATACGCTGTGCCGAAGAAAGCGTAATAAAACTTTGCATTTCAGTGCTCTTTACATGTAAAACA
>RZYK01000167.1 GCA_009930355.1 Campylobacterota bacterium
TGGTTAATAAGACCTAAAAATGTAAAAATTTCACCCATTACACTTTTCCTTAAGTTAATAATTTTGCAAGATTGTATCTATTAATCATTTAATAGTTTATTAAGGCTTTTGTTTTTTACGAAGTTCACTGACTTGAATACCGCCAATTCCCCAATTATCCATATCAACTTCATCAATAGTAATAACCGTTGTTGCTGGATTTTTTCCTAAGATATCAACCAAAAGTTGTGTCACTCCTGCAATAAGTTTTTCCTTTTGCTCTTTACTTGCACCCTCTTTGGTAATTTTAATATTAACGTATGGCATTGTCATACCCCTCATTTAAAATTTCATTTGCACGCTCAAGTGCTAAATCAATATTCTCAGTAATATTTTCTTGACCAATTTTTTGATCTAATTTAATACGTTCAATTTTCATTTTAATACGCTGATTTACCCCAGAAAGAACAAGAATGGTTTGATTGCTCTTGCATAATTCTAAAAATTCTTCCAAAGCATGAAGTCCTGTTGCATCGACCATGGGAACATGTCGCATTCTCAAAATAAAAATTTTAGGATTAACTTCAATTTCATTGAGGACATTTTTTAGACGATCTGCTATTCCAAAGAAGAAAGGGCCATCAATTTCATAGACTTCCACACCATTGGGAACCATTTTTTTAGAAATGGCAAAAGCATCTTCTGTTTCATAAGGTTCATCATTACTATCAAAAGGCATAGTAACCTGATCTTTTTTATCGACAATCTCTGTTACATCAATCATACGCTTAATAAATAAAAGTCCTGCTAACATGATACCTGTTTGAACACCTGTATTTAAATCGATTAAAACCGTTAACAAAAATGTTATTAAAAGAACAACTGCATCATTGCGTTCTGATTTAAGGGCAATCGCTTTAAAATGGTGAAATTCACTCATATTCCATGCCACTACAACCAAAATAGCAGCTAATGCTGAAAGAGGAATCAATACAATTAATTTGGCAAATAAAAACATGAAGATCAGTAACATTAAAGCATGGATAATACCTGAGATGGGACTATAAGCGCCTGATTTAATATTCGTTGCTGTACGTGCAATAGCACCTGTTGCAGCGATTCCTCCAAAAAAGACAGATCCAATATTAGCAATACCTTGTGCCATTAATTCTTTGTTGGAATGATGACGATCTCCTGTCATACCATCTGCTACGACACACGAAAGTAAAGATTCAATGGCACCTAGAAGGGCTATCGTAATAGCATCAGGAAATACCAAACGAATTTTTTCCAATGAAAAAGAAGGAATATGTGGTGAAGGCAGGGTTGCGGGCAATTGTCCAAATTTAGACCCTATTGTTTCGACAGGAAGTTGAAAAACATACACAATCAGTGATGACAATACAATCACAATAATAGGAGCAGGAATTTTTGGAAACGTATGACGTAATTTTATCAACAAAAAAATACTTACAAAGCCTATAACCAATGCATAATAATTGATATGACCCATTTGTGTAGAGTAAAGTTTCCATTGTTCTATAAATTCTGCAGGCATTGTTGCAACAGGTAAACCAAAAAAATCTTTCATTTGTGAAGAAAAAATAATTAAAGCAATACCTGTGGTAAACCCAACCGTTACGGGATAAGGAATAAATTTAATAATACTTCCTAACTTAAATGCTCCCATTAAAAAAAGCATAACGCCTGCTAAAAATGTTGCTATGACCAATCCATCATAACCATGTTTTAAAATAACCGTATAAAGTACCACAACAAAAGCCCCTGTAGGACCTCCAATCTGATACCTACTCCCACCAAAAAGAGAGATAATAAATCCAGCCACAATAGCTGTAAAAAGGCCTTTTTCAGGACCTACACCACTGGCAATTGCAAATGCCATAGCCAAAGGTAAAGCGATAATCGCAACGGTAATACCTGCTACAACATCTGAAGAAAAATGACGAGCAGAATAGCCTTCTTTTAGAACCGTAAAGCTCCTTGGGAGCCAATATTTCACATTCATTGTGAAGCCTTAAGATAGAATTTTTTCTTGACCTAAGCGATAAAGAGCAAAATCATATTTGGTCGGATCACTGGGATCAATCTTTTTGAGTGCACAACTCAACTCCAATACAGCTTTGAAATCATACGATTTTCGCTGAATCAATCCTAGTTTTTTTCCCAAAGTAAACGTATGCGTATCTAATGGCATCAAAAGATCTTTGGTGTGAACTCCTTTCCATAAACCAAGATCAAGATTATCTTTACGTACCATCCATCGTAAATACATATGCCAACGCTTATAGGGAGATTTAGGATATGCGGGGGGAATTGTACCTAATAAAAACTGATAACCCTGTGAACGGTAAGGATTTATTGCATAAAGGGAACTGATTAAAGAGCGCAAACCATCCATTACATTTCTGGATTTTAAATAAGCAGGTAAGAAGAGAGATTCTAAAGAAATATGTTTCTTTTTTAAACGATGCAAGGTAACAAAAAGTGCAGCAATGTCATCAGCATTTTGAAACCGATAGTAATGATGAACAAAAGCATCATGAATTTTTTTCTCACTCGCATCTAGCAAAGTAAAGTCTAAACTTTGTAAAAACCGTACAATCGCCTTAGCATTTCCATAAGCAAATAAAGCACAAATAAGTGCTGAAAATTCATCAGAATAGACTGAAGCTATTAGCAAAGGGTCTGGATGTTTTTCGTTAACTTCTAAAGTGCTATTACGTTTTATCGACTCTTCTTTTAAAAGCTTAGAAACCGTCTCAAATGTCATTCAAAATATCTTTTTCATTACTTTTTGCTTGTAGGTAATCTGAAAGATTAATCAGCGAAAAGGTGACAAGAAAAATAAAAAAACCAGGGAAAAAACTTAGCCACCATGCAATATCAATCACCTCTTTACCTTCACTTAAAATTAAACCCCAACTCATTTGTGGTGGTGTAATTCCAATGCCTAAAAAGCTCAGTCCACTCTCTGCCAAAATAGCACCACTGACACCAAATGTAAAACTAATAAAAAAAAGAGGTGCTAACAAAGGAGCAAAATATTTAAAAATAATTTTAAAAGAGTTTACCTCAGAGAGTTTGAGAATTTTAATAAAAGGAGCATTTGAAATAGCAAAACTTTCACTACGAATTAAACGTGCCATTCCCATCCAGCCCGTAATAGAAATAACAAAAACAAGCACCCAAAGAGATGCACTCATATAACTAATCAGTGCTAAAAGAAGAAAAAAAGTAGGAAATGTTAAAAATAGATCAATCATGATAATAATAAATTTATCGACGCCTTTTTGAAAAAAACCTGCACTAATGCCAATCATCAAACCTAGAAAACTTGCGATCATAGCACTCAAAAGACCAACAATTAAAGAAGTTTGTCCCCCTAGCATTAATCTTGCACACACATCTCGACCTAAACGATCTGTTCCAAACAAATAGTCACCATTTGGCGCAACTAAAATGGCGGAAGGATTTAAATCATACGCAGATGCTGTATAAAAAAAAGGACCTACAAATGAAAAAAGAAGAATGAGCACTAAAAGAGTAGTGCTCAAAAGAGGAAATCGTTTCACTATGACTTAAGGCCTAAAAGGGTTTCAAGCATCTGATCGATGGTTGTAATAATTTTAGCTGCAGCGCTATACGATTTTTGATATTTAATTAAATTCGAGAGTTCTTCATCTTTATTGACACCACTTACAGATTGATGCTGTTCATAAACACTGTTGTAAAGAGCGCTATTCGTATCATAACTACTTCCAGAGAAGGCAGCATCTGAACCAATTTTAGTCGTTAATGCACTGTAAAAACCCTCTAGGGTCTCTTTCACGCTACTACCAGACTGAGAATAAAAGTTAAGTGTTGAATATTGCATCTGAACCATAGCATTAGCAACTATATTATTTCCGTCAATCGGTGCGCTATACCCTTGCATGGATGAGGGGTCTTTTTTATATTGCGTTACAACACTAATATCTGAAGCATTTGTACCTGTAAAAAATTGACTTACACCAACAGCACCAGGAAAGTTTGTTCCATTATCTTCAATCGCAACCGTATACCCTGTATTGTATTCTTTAGGAGTAAGTGAAAAGGTACCATCATCTGAAAATGTTGCTACAAAATAGTCATCGACATCATTAAGACCATTATTGTCACTGTTATCATCTTTGTTGCTATTGATTTGCGTCAGGATACTGTCCGAAAATGTATCATCACCCATCGTTGTTGAGTTATTTAGCGTAATGGTTTTACGAGCCACTGCCTCACCCGAACTATTATAGACAATCACATCAAACGTGCCGTTTTCAATATTATTATAGGCATTTTTTAACGAAGTATTTGACTTCAAATCTAATAGTGGACTTTGCATACTCTCTTGTGCACTTTGTGCATAAATATTATTGGTTTCTGTAATGAGTGTTTGCGCCAGCGTATCAAGATTGTCTATATAAGTTTGAATTTTACCATCTTGTGGATAGCCCCCATTTTCGGATGAATCAATCACTCTTCCTCTTAAATCAAGAATTGCGCCCACTTTTCCGCCATCTAACACTTCAGTTAAATTATAACGCGTACCATCCTCGAGTTCAGTATAAATGGAGTACGAACTGCTTTTATTCTCAGTATTATCAATCACAATAGGATTAAATGTCGTTCCTTCAACAAAAGAAGCCCCAGCAATATTGATATTATACGTTGTCCCTGAATCTGTCATATTTAGATCAAGTGTTGTATCACTCGTTACATTTCCCTTAGAGACAGAAACACCTATGAGATTCGCTAAAGTTAATTCAAGCTGGTCACGTTGGTCACGTAAATCATTCGCATGATTACCCTCTTCTGCTTCAACCATATTGATCTGCTTGTTTAAATCAGCCATTCGCTGACC
>RZYK01000168.1 GCA_009930355.1 Campylobacterota bacterium
TAAGCAGATACGTTGTTATGCTTTTTAAAGTTATGAGGGAGAAGTTCAGCAAGGTCTTTACTGTAATCTGTGTCGTATTTGTGAACGTTTTCCAGGAAAAAAATCATCCAATCCCGGAAGTTAACATCGCTGTTTTTGCAGCACCCCAGCATGGAGTAAATAATGGCAGCATTTTCCGCTGATTGATGATTCCCGCAAAACAACCAATTTTTTCTTCCAAGAGCAATGGGACGGATTGCATTCTCGGCCTGGTTATTATCAATCTTGTAGCGACCATCCAAGTGATAGCGTGATAGCTTGTTGAAGATGTTATACGTATACTTAATGGCTTTCCCAATACGCCCCCTGGGGAGCACCTTTGGGTATTCCTGTACTAACCACTTCTCAAAGGCCACCATAATTGGATAGGCCAGACGGGTGCGTAGGTCTGCACGCTGATCATAAGAAAAATTTTCCTGATCAGCCTGCCGTTCTACATCGTATAAGAGTCCTATTTGCTCTAAGGCATAAGATGCCCTGGCATCGTCCTCTTTCAACGCCTCCTCAAACTTTCTGCGCGCGTGCGCCCAGCACCCAATGGGCAAAACACCTTTTTTGTTTTCGTAGATATCATAAACCGCATAACCATCCGTTTGTATAGCACCTTGGTAACCCTTAAACAATTGCAACGCGACTTTTTGTGCTCTGGAACCATTATCGTAATGGAAAAGAACAAGTTTAGGGATAACTGCTCTAAGCATCCAGATATATCCCTTTACGGTTTTGTGCTTTTCGCTATTGATAATCGGTATTGTTGTTTCATCGCTTTGAATATAATCCGAAGCTAAAATCAATTCTTTCAGCCGATAATAAGCCGGACGCATAAGATCAGCCACTTCCTGATTCCAGTCATTAATCGTGGATGGCGGAATGGATATGCCTTGTTGCTTAAACATCTGGATCTGGCGATAAAAGGGAAGGTGATTCACATACTTGTCAATCGTAATATCAGCAAGTACAGTTGCTCCTGCATAGCTTTTAGCAATGGGTAAAGCCGGCATTGGGGCCGTCACAACAGATAACAGCTCTTCTGATACTTGTTTTTTTAATGCATACTTGTGGCGAATAATCCTGCGAACATAATATCGGGCGGGATCTTTTTCCAGAACCTCTGTAATCTCAGGCTGTAGCTCTACCCAGTTATCCGTGTCAATATTTTCAGGATAAATGTGATGGTCTTCACGTGGAAGGTCTTCCGGAAGAGGCTTCCGAACAGGCTTCTTTTTTGGCTTTGCTTTAGTGCGTTTTTTTCGGCATTGCTCAATCTCTTCTTTAGCGGTATCGGCCAGTTCTTTTTCTTCCGGGAGTAATTCCAGTCCTTCAAAATCGAGGCGTCTTTGCTGGGGATCCGGTTTAATAAACCTTTCACTGGATTTCCCCCAGATCTTTCGCTTAAGCATCTGTATCTGCTGTTGGAGGGCCACTATAACCTGGTCCTTTTCGCTTATTTGAGCCTTTAAAGAGGTCTTCTCAGCTTCAAAACCCTCGTAGCTGGAAACCTGCCCTCTGAGCTTTGAATTTTCCCGGAAAAGACGATCCCGTTCCTCCAGAATTTGTCCTAAAAATGCCTCTATTTCGCCTGTCATTTATCCGTTGTTTTGATAGGACAAATATACTGAATTTCAATGAACTAAAAAAGCCCGTAAGTCAATAAAACCAACTATTTCAAGGGTTTTTTCCATCTTTTTTTATTAGGGTTTTCATGCCTGGAATCACCCTGTACTATGGTCATCAAATCCTGCCAGCTAACCTGAAAAGTGTTGGTGTCTTCATCAAAAAAAGGAAGCGTAAAATTACCCGATTCAAGCTTCATATGGTAGATCACCAAACCGCCAAATTCCATATGAAGAATCTTCATGCTTGTACAGGCTCTGTTGATAAATATAAACACGTCTCCATCCTGTACATTTCGATCCATTTGATTGGTTACCATCCCGCTCAGGGTATAAAAGCTTCGCCTCATGTCGGTTGGATAGGCATACAGGTAATAATTCATTGATGCGGTCAGGCTAAACATGGTTACCGGTATTTAAAGATATCAATGAACGGATTAATTCCAGGTCGGCACAGCCCCCAAGTTTTATGCTTACCCCATTGGGGTAACTTATTTCGCAAATTTGTGACTCATTTGCCGGCCGAAATGTCGTATCAGATGACCGATGAAACTGATTTTGGTTTAAAAGCGGGAAATTATTGTGAGCTTTTTCCTTTCTAAGAATTATTGGAACAAATCCCTTTTTTGGAGGCAACTCATCTTTTAACTTGTTTTGCCAGTAGAAAAATTTACCTGGCAATAGCCCCTGGTTACTGCAAAAATCTTTCACCGTTAATCCTGATTCCAGATAGTCTCTGTAGATCTTGTGGAATTTCTTTGAGTTTAACATGTCGTTTAATTTAAATTCCCACAAAATTATTCAACGACATGAAGGTTTTTAGGCGGGGTTCACCGGATACTTACAAACAATATTATAAAATTAAAAAGTTACACCTAACAGTATGATTATATATTAATATATGCACATATATTATTAGATATATATAAATAAATATTTATAGAAAAGTGTCACATTTTCCATTTTGTTAAGACTAAGTATAGATCATTTATTTGTTTCTGAGGGGAAAATCACAGAATTTTGTAAACACTAATCCAAATACTCATATCATGAAAACTCTATTTAAACCCAAACACTTAATTCTTATTGTTGTAATGCTATCTTTGGGACTTTTCACCACCTGCAAAAAAATCCCCAGGAGGAACCCTCGGATGTCGTGCCTGAGACAACCGTTGTAATTGACGAGCAAACCTGGGAGACAACCTATACAGGCATATCATCAATAAAATTTATTATCTATAAAATTAACATCTGAAGTATAAAACCATTTTTTTTAAATTTCATACATAAATATTTCAAAATTTGTAAAATCATGAAAAAACAAAATATACTAATGATCGTAGTTTTTACGCTTTTATTCATTAACTCTAAAGGCCAATCATGGGGTATTATGGCTGGCTCGAACTTTTCAAATCTACTAGTAAAAATTGATAATCAAATACCTAATGATTATTACAATTTTAAACCAGGAATTCACGTAGGCATAGATGCTAATATCCCAGTAAGCAGATTTATTTCACTGGAGCCAAGTCTTATATTATCAGAAAAAGGGAATGACTTCCATTACCAGGAAACGAATTATACACTAAACTCACGATTATCCTTATACTATTTAGATATCCCAATATATGCAAATCTTTTTTATGACATAGGACATAAAAGAAAAATCTATGTTCTGATAGGACCATATTTAGAAATTGGATTGAAAGGGAAAATCAAACGAGAAGAAATTGAAAGTGGTGAGACTCATACTGAAATCATTGACCTTGACTGGGGCTATAATAAATATCAGGATTATGTAAATATTAACCGACTTGGAGTAGGCTTATCTTTTGGCGCTGGTTTTGAAAAAAAATCCTTCTTCATAGGAATATCATATGATTTGGGAATTTCAAATAACTCAGCATATTTAAAGGAAGATAATTTCTCAATAAAGAATAGAGTTATTAAGTTATCACTTGGGAAAAAATTTAAAATAAATACTATACGATATTACTAATACTAATGCTGTTAATTAACAGAAACATGAAAAAATTTTACATTATAATTATTCAATTAAGTTTTTTTATTCTTAGTTTTATTTCATGCAATAAAGACAATACTTCTTCTACTATCGATGAAAATTATGGCACTCCTTGCCCGGGTATGCCCACTATAACCGACATTGATGGCAACACCTACAATACAGTTCTCATTGGCGATCAGTGCTGGATGAAAGAAAACCTTAAGGTTACACACTACCCTAATGGGGAGGCAATCCCAAATATTACGAATGATCGTGAATGGGAAGCATTAGAAAATAATAATACTGATGATGCCTACTGCTTTTATGATAATAATGCAAACAGTGAATATGGTGCATTATATACCTATGCTGCTGCCATTGGAGATAATTGGACACGAGATAATGCCCAAGGCCAGGGTATCTGTCCTGATGGGTGGCATTTACCCTCCGATGAAGAGTGGAAAATATTGGAGGGGACAGCTGATACGCAGTTCCCTGTTGGTGATTCAGAATGGGATGATTATGGATCGCGGGGTTATGATTCCGGAACCCATATGAAGTCAACATCAGGTTGGGAAAGCAATGGGAATGGAGATAATAGCAGTGGATTCGCAGCCCTTCCAGGGGGCGGCCGCGACTACGACGGTGGCGTGTTCAGCTATGCCGGCTACTACGGCTACTGGTGGTCGGCCACCGAGGGGATCAGTAACACCTCATGGAACCGGCACCTTGGCTATATCAGCGCCGATGTGCACCGTAGCTACAACAGTAAGTCGTACGGCTATTCGGTACGTTGCACGAGGGATTATTAATTATTTACCGCATTTGGCGGTCGAAAACCTGAAAAACAAAAAAATAAAAACACCATGAAACAATCTTTTATTATTACTGCCATACTAAGCATCCTTACAATAGGTGTATACTCCTGCAAAGAAGAAAACCAACCTCCAACCTGTGAGATAACGGCTCCCTCAAACGCCGAAGAATTTTCTGTGGGTGATAGCATAACTATCTCTGCTGATGCGGAGGATATGGATGGCAATATCACTGAAGTTCGATTTTATGTAAATGGAACAGGAGTAGGCTCAGCAAATTCTTTCCCTTATTCTTACATATGGGACACGGATGCAGAAGACGTAGGATTGTATACCATAAAGGCTACTTCTTATGATGATGAGAATGCAAGTACTTCTGATGAGGTGGTAATAGAACTAATATCAGGT
>RZYK01000014.1 GCA_009930355.1 Campylobacterota bacterium
GGTGGAGTTACTTCAAAAAGAAAAAGAGATACAGAATATTGAAATTTTCAATGGCATGGGTGCTCCTTTGGATTATGCGGGCTTAGTCAAAGGCTCAAGTTTTAAAAGTGGAGAGCATGTCAGTGAAATTGTGGTCAATCTGAGTACGGCGCATCACCGAGATGAGCCTTCGTATACAATAGTACATCGTTTGCGTCCTATCATTCAGAAAACGTGTGCGCCATTGGTGGAAAAAACATCTATCAAAATGGTAGAGCAACCAGCAGGACCTCCAACACAAGCTGCCATTGTCATTGAGCTGTATGGCGATGAGAGCCACTCTTTAAATGCATTAGCCGATGAAATTAAACGAAGTGTTATGCAACATCCTGATTTGGTGGATGTCGATATTATGCGAGATGAAGTGCACCCAAAGCTCTCTTTGCACATTGATCAAGAAAAGGCTTTGCGTGCAGGCTTGAGTATAGCGTATATTCATAAAATGCTCTACATGGGTTTTGAAGGAATGGATGTGAGTTATAAAAACAGTGAGCACTCTCCTTCCCAGATTCCTTTGTATATGGTTTTGAGTCATGATTCCAAAGCTTTATCAACGATGAGCAAAGAGGCACTCATGGCAAAATTAAGTGCTTTTTTGTTACGCAATGCACAGGGTATGTTAGTACCTTTAAGTGAAGTGATTCGTATTGAAGAAGTCTCTTCAACGCCTACAATTCTCTCAAAAAATTTGCAAAAAATGGTGAGCATTGTGGCTGAAGCGGATTTGGTTTCACAGGTTTATCCTCTTTTGGATGTGAGAAGTGCTATTAAAGAGGCACTCAAAGAGCGTTACGAGATAGAAAACACACATCTTTTTGATTTGCGATTAAAAGATAAACATAGCGGTGAAGTGTTTGATTTGGTGTGGGATGGCGAGATGAAGGTCACCATGGATACCTTTAGAGATTTGGGTGGAGCGTTTATTGCCGCACTCGTGCTTATCTTTTTACTGATGGTGGTCTATTATAAAAGTTTTGCGCTTTCTGGCATTGTGCTTTTAGGAAGTTTTCTCTCCATTATTGGGGTTATTTTTGGGCATTGGTTGATGGATATTTTCTCCAAAGAGACCTTTTTCTTAACCGCAACGTCATTAATTGGTTTTATTGCTTTAATGGGTATTAGTTCACGTAACTCTTTATTGTTGATTGATTTTACAGAGGCGATGATGAAAATGGGAATTGAAAAAAAACGTGCCATAGCCCTTGCAAGTGCGACACGGGCTAAGCCTATTTTTCTCACCGCAGCAGCGATTATTTTAGCCAGTACGCTTTTGGCAACTGATCCTATTTTTGGGGGATTGGGTGTGGCGCTTATTTTTGGAACGATAGCCGCTGTGATTGTCTCCTTAGTGGTTGTTCCAGTCCTGATGGACAACACCAAAGCAATTTAAATCCTTTTTACATGTAAAGGGTAAGCGTTTATCGCTTTACATGTAAAAATTTTCGACGTGCCATCATGAAAAGTCGCATAATGCGATGGGAAAAGATTCTTCTGTTAAAACTCATTTTTCGGCAATTCCCCTCTTTTAAACACTCAAAAACCTCTTCAAGTGCTAATTTTTCACTTATGGATAGATTTGTCATACCGCCCCTTTTTGCCCATCATTAATTTTACGTACCAACCTTACAATGTCTGCATCATCCAGCATACCGAGCATATTAAAAACTACAGGAATCGCCATAGGAGCGCTACTGCCAAGACGCCACTCCTGATAGGTTCTCATCGATATACCACAGGTCTCTGCCATCTTTTTTTGGGAAATTTTTTTCCCCATATTTTCAGCTTCAATGGCGTTATGCAAAAGATTAATAATATCGTTGGTTTTCATTCGTAAGATTGTAGTTTAAAATGTATTAAACATAAATTAAATAGTATAAAATATACAAATAAATTTATATTATAAACAATTTTAAAGATTTAATATAAACTATTTAAGGGATATTATACAAATAAACATAATAAATACACAATATATTGTATAAAAATAGCCTGTTTTGTTGTCACTCTTTTTTTCGCTATAATGGCGAAAACTAAAACGTAGGAGAATGTATGGCCTCTATTTCAATGGGCGACTTAAAAAAAGGGTTAAAAATCGAATTTAACGGTATTCCGTATAAAATCACCGAGTACCAACACGTTAAACCTGGCAAAGGTGCGGCGTTTGTGCGTTGTAAGATCAAGTCATTTATCGATGGCAGAGTGATTGAAAAAACGTTTCATGCGGGAGATAAATGTGAAACACCTCAGCTTGAAGATAAAATCATGCAATTTTTGTACGATGATGGTGAGTTTTTGCAGTTTATGGATAGCGTAACCTACGAGCAAATCGCACTGACTCATGACCAAGTGGGTGAAGCAGCGGATTGGATTATTGATGGTATGAATGTGGATATGTTGTATCACAATGGCAAGCCTATCAGCGTTGAAGCTCCACAATTTGTTCAACTTAAAATCGTTGAAACTCCACCTAACTTCAAGGGCGATACCCAAGGTGGTAAAAAACCAGCAACGCTTGAGAGTGGTGCAGTGGTTCAAGTACCTTTTCACGTGGTTGAGGGCGATGTGATTAAAGTGGATACCGTTCGTGGCGAATACTTAGAAAAAGTAAAATAATTTTTTTCCTTCACACAGTGTGTTTATGCACACTGTGTCTCCCTCTTTTTTCTTTCAATTTTTCATTTCAAGGAGTTTTACATGAGCAAAAAAGTCATTGTTCCCTTAGCGGAGGGCTTTGAAGAGATTGAAGCATTGAGTATCGTTGATATTCTAAGACGTGCCAATGTTGAAGTGAGTATCGCAGCGTTAGAATCCTTACATGTAAAAGGTGCGCACGGTGTGGTTGTGGTCGCTGATGTCCTGTTAGAGGATATAGATGCTTCTACCTACGATATGATAGCCTTACCTGGCGGACTTCCTGGAGCGACCAATTTAGCTAAAGATACAACCCTCCAAGCCATGCTGAAAGCTTTTGATGCCAAAGGGAAGGGACTTGCTGCGATTTGTGCTGCACCGTATGCTTTGCACACCGCAGGCGTGTTGAAAAAAAGGTATACCTGCTATCCAGGGTTTCACACGAACATTGCGCATGAGGGGTACAATGCTTCTGAAAACGTTGTGGTAGATGCAAACATTACTACTTCGCAAGGGCCAAGTACGGCGATGCTTTTTGCACTTTCCCTCGTTGATCAGTTGTGTGGAAAAACTGTGCGTGAGCAGTTAGCCAAAGATTTATTGTTAAGCTAAATAGTTTTACATGTAAAGCGTATCAAAGCGCTTTACTTCTCTTCATAATGCAGTTTTAATCCCTCACTGCTCATGACAAATCCACTAATGACAATCTTTCCCTCATGGACCATTTTATGGTGCTTTGCACAGAGTGGAATAAGATTGAAACGGTGGTTTTGGTGAAAATGCTCAATGTTGCCATGTGCATCGGCCATCTCTTGCGCATGAATGTGATGGACTTCTTCGACGTACGCATCGCATAAAGCGCATTTGGCGAGGTAGAGATTTTTATTGTATTTGCTGCGTTTTTTCTGTTTTAAAAGCTCCATTTCTCCTAATTCACCCGCAAGGTTGCGTCGAATCTCATACGCCATTTTAATAAACTCACTGTCCATATGCAAAGATTTGGCAAACTCTAAGCCATAGAGAGAACTTCCACTACCAAGGTCGAGCTTGCGGTTGTAGAGCAGTTTGTCATTTTCTTCATCGTAACTCACCCCTAAATGAAGCGCAATAACCTCTTTAAGCTCAGTAATGATGGGAAGTTGGATGAGTTGGTGCAAATGGGTGGCAAAGACAAATAACGCTCCTTGTGCGTGGAGTTTTTTAATGCTACTTGCCACAATCGCCAAGGCTGATTCGGTCTCTGTTCCATGACTAATTTCATCGCCTAAAACGAGCGAATAGGGTGTGGCTCGATTGAATATATTTTTAAGTTCCAACATCTCCACCGTAAAGGTCGAAAGTCCTTTGTAGAGGTTGTCCGCACTCATAATACGAGTAAAAATTTTATCAAAAAGATGAAAACGAAGACTTGCGCAGGGAACAAAAAAGCCCGATTGTGCCATAATAATTGCCATCCCAAGGCTCTTCATCAACGAAGATTTACCGCTGGAGTTAATGCCATAGAGCAACATGCCTTGCACGGTGGTAATAGAGGAGGCTTCAAGGGTAATGTGGTTGTGTGGCATTTCTTTGGGGCATGTACCTAAAAAGAGGTCGTTGGGAATGTAAATGCCATTTTCTTCACGGGACTCGATGAGGGGATGACGAAGCCCAATCGCTTCTAGGAAACGCTCTTTCTCTTCCATCGGCAAAAGCTCAGGACGGGTGTAGTTAAAATGCACCGCACATTTAGCATTACTCAGTGCCACATCAAGGGTGCCTACAAAGGCGATAAGATGCTCTAGGGTGAGTGAAAAATGGGTCTCAATTTTCTCTAACATCTCATCGTAACGCTCTTTTACTAGCGCTATCATTTGGAGGTTGCTGAGGGTAATTTCGTGCGATATCTCTTCAATCAAGGAAGCGGAGATTTTGACACTGTTTTTGAGATGCCTAAAGGTAAAATCTTTAAAAAAGTAGTGTTTATCACCGATGGTGAGAAAACTTTGCATCAGTTTCTCTTCAATGAGGGCAAAACGATTTTTACTCATCAAAATATAATGCCCCTCGCTCTCAAGCCACTCAATGCTAATCATCGAGCGATTGCTCTCTTCAAAGAGTGCTTCCATGTGAGAGACAATGTGCTCTAAGGCGCCAAAGCGTTCATTTTTGTTTTGCTCAATTTTGTCAATGTGTGGATAAACACCCGATAGAAAAAGATTTTCATTGATTTGGTCTTTGCGAAATTTAGCACAAATATCAAGAACAAACGTACTTTGAAGCATGCAAAAGAGTGCTTCAGTTTCATCAAAAAGGCTTTTAGGAATGGCCATTTTTTTAAGCTCTGCCTCTTTTAAAATGCCTAAAATTGCCTCTAACGAGGTGCTTAAATAGGCGAGTTCTAAGGGATGGAGTTTTTTTAGAGCAATGCGTCTTAAAATCCGCTCCAAATCATAAACCTGTTTAAGAGCGATGTCAAACTTTTTATAATCCTCCATGAGTTTTGAGCTCAAATCAAAGCGTTCATTGAGGGTTTTTAAATCGCAGATGGGATTGAGCAGGCGCTCTTTTAAGAGACGCTTACCCATGGCGGTTGAGCTTTGGTCGATGAGGTTTAAAAGGGTCATCTCCATGGGGTTGCGTGAGATGATGTCGAGCTGTTCAAGAGCGTTGTTGCCCATGTAGAGGTAACGATTATTGCCAAGAAGGATAGGACGGCTCAT
Source organism: Campylobacterota bacterium (assembly GCA_009930355.1). Lineage (GTDB taxonomy): Bacteria > Campylobacterota > Campylobacteria > Campylobacterales > Sulfurospirillaceae > Sulfurospirillum. Next base: position 5,373 of record RZYK01000014.1, read on the forward strand.
CTTTTCGATGATATTGGCGTCATGTTCGATGATAAAATCGCATAAAATCGCTAAGGATTCACTCGCATAGGGATAGCGCTCAATGTCTAAATATTCAATGGGCGAGAGCAGGGAGCGAATGGCGTAAATACGTCCAAAGAGTTCATTTTGATACGCCACTTTGTGACGCTCTTTGTTGTGGCTATGCGGAGTGTTTTGAGTGATTTCAAGGTAGCTTTGCACCCACTCTTTATCGATGCTTTCACTATTGTAGGTGAGGACAATTTCGCTGGTTTTATAGGTTTGTAAAAGGTTGAAAATCTCATCTAGTGCGTAGGTTTTATCTTCTCTGGTGCCATGCACTTCGTTGATAATGGTCTTACCCGTGCTCACATCAATCGCTGCGTAGCCAATAGAGTAAATCTGATGATTGCAGTCAATTAGCAAGGAGACGAGGTAGTTCTCACTCGATTCCATCACGTAATCAAAGTTGGTACCTGGGCTGATGATATTGGCGATGTAACGCTTCACATGCGGTGGCTCACCCTTTTGGCGCACCAATACAATGGTGTATTTTTTTGTTTGCACCAGACGGGTAAGGTAGCGATCCAGTGAAACGGCTGGAATGCCTGCAAGCAGAGGATTTTGCAGAGAATTTTCTAAAATGGCTTTATTTTTACGGGTGAGCTGAATGTTCAACAGTTCGGAAACCTCTTTAGCTTTACCAATTTGATGCGTTTCGTTGTTTACTTCATAGGTTTCAAAAAAAGAGCCAATTTCCATAAAGACAATCGTATTTTTGCCATACTTCTCTTCAAAAAAGCGTTGCAAATCAAAATAGATTTCGGTGAGAAGTTTCTCTTTGGAGCCCAGCAATTTAGCAATATTTTCGAGCATTCTAACCTTTGCACAGCGTAGTTTAAGATTTTATTATACACAAAGGAAGCATAAAAAAAGGGGTTGTTTGGTAGAATAAAAACATATTTTTTGAAGGATAGATATGGAAATTGAAATTTCAACGCCCGCACTTTTATTCCCTGCGGTTTCACTCCTTTTACTAGCGTATACCAATCGTTTTTTAGCCGTGGCGCAACTCATTCGTATGTTGCACCGACAGTCCAGTGAGCGTGAAAATTGTGAAGAGTACCAACAAATTGCCAATCTTAAACACCGTTTGGAACTGACCAAATGGATGCAATTTTTTGGGGTTCTCTCTTTGTTGTTGTGTACCCTTTCGATGGCAGAGCTTTTTATGGGCTATATAGAAGTAGGAAAAAAGATTTTTGGGCTGAGTCTTATTGTCATGTGTCTTTCTTTACTCATCTCTCTTTGGGAACTAATGATTTCGACCAAAGCCCTTAATATGGAACTAAGCGACATGCACGACAAATGTAAAGTAGGTAAAAAATGAATCAATACTTACTCGTAGGTGAGAAAAATCGCCTAAAAATTAGCCGTTATACTGACAATGGTGTCTATTTGATTTGCGAAGATAACGATGAGGTTTTACTACCCAATGCCTATGTGAACTATGCGATGAAAGAGGGCGATGAAATAGATGCGTTTGTCTATTTTGACTCGGAAGACCGCATTGTGGCGAGCACGGTATTTCCTAAAGCGATGCTCGATGAATTTGGCTGTTTTGAAGTGGTGGATGTGACTCCTTTTGGAGCCTTTTTAGATTGGGGTTTGCCTAAAGATTTACTCGTTCCAAAAGCGCTTCAGAAGTTTCCTTTTTATGTGGGAATGAAGGTGGTAGTGCGTGTCTGTTTGGATGATGAAACAGGACGGATTATCGGTTCACAAAAGTACAACGACCTCTTAAGCAAGGATTTAAAAGCTCTTAAACTCCATCAAGAAGTAAAGCTTTTGGTGCGTGAGCGAACGCCGCTTGGCTTTAAAGTGATTGTGAACAATCTCTACGATGGTATGATTTTTCACAGCGAGATTTTTGAAAATATCGAGATTGGCGATGAGAAAAAAGGGTTTATTAAAACCTTGCGCAAAGATGGCAAACTCGATATTTCTCTTCAGCCCATTGGCGATAAAAATGAGGAATACGCGACCCAAAAAGTCTTAGAGTTTTTACATGTAAAAGGTGGCGCAAGTGAGCTTCATTATAAGAGTGAGCCAGAGGACGTTCAAGCGCAGTTGGGGCTCAGTCGTAAAGCCTTTAAGAGAGCGCTGAGCTGTTTGGTGGAGATGAAAAAAATTGAAGTGAGTGATAAGGGTATGAAGCTTAAATGAAGCGTGTGGGGATTGTGGGAGCTGGGGCTTCTGGGTTGGTGTGTGCCATTGAAGCGGCTCGAAAAGGTCATGCGGTCTTTTTGTTTGAGAAAAACAGCAAAGTAGGGCGCAAAATTTTAGCCACAGGCAATGGCAAGTGCAATATCTCCAACCAAAACATCACGCTTGAAGCCTATCATGGTGAGGCAATTTTGGGCATTAAAGAGGTGTTAAAACGCTTTGATACCTTTACATGTAAAAGCTTTTTTTCAAAATTAGGGCTTGAATTTCGTGAGGGCGAAGCGGGAAAAGTATACCCGATGAGCCATCAGGCTTCGAGCGTGGTGGATGTGCTGTTGCATGAGGCACGAAGCTTGGGCGTGCAGATTTGCTTAGAGAGTGAAGTTGTGGCGATTGAGAAAAAAGAGGGGCACTTTGTTTTACATGTAAAAGAGCAAACCTCTCTTTTTGATGCGTGTGTGATTGCCACAGGAAGCCTTGCGATGCCAAATCTTGGCAGTTCTGGAAGTGGGTATGATTTTGCTAAAGCCTTTGGACATCAGATAATTGCGCCACTTCCCTCATTGGTACAGTGCGTGTGTGAAGAGAGTGATGTAGCACTCGCCAGTGGCGTGAAGATGGATGGGGTGGTAGAGCTTTTTGTGGAAAATCAAAAGGTACAATGTGCCACGGGTGACCTACTCTTTACCGCTTATGGACTCTCAGGTTCTGCTATGTTAGAAATCAGCCGAAAGGTCTCTGTCGCCTGTGCAAGAAGTGAGAGGGTGCATGTGGTGCTTGATCTGATGCCGACATTTAGTAAAGAAGCGTTGCAGAGTTTGCTTCAAAAAAGAGTTTCGATTGCCAAAGGTAAATCGCTCTCGTTGTGGCTTGAGGGGATGATTCCTAAAAAATTGGCATTGCTCATTTTGCATCATGAAAAACTTTTACATGTAAAAGATGCGTCAGAACTCAGTGCGAAAGAGCTCAAAAAGATTGTCTTTGCGCTCAAAGCCTTACGCTTACATGTAACACAGACCAAAGGGTTTGAGAGTGCAGAAGTGTGTGCGGGAGGGGTTGATTTGCGGGAGATTGAGACCAAAAGCTTGCAGTCTCGTCGTGTGGAAAATCTCTATTTTTGTGGGGAAGTGTTGGACGTGGATGGGGATTGTGGAGGGTTTAACCTCCACTTTGCATGGGCGTCTGGTTATTGCGCGGGGCAAAGCCTTTAGTTATCCCACTTTCTCTTTTTGTTGCATAATCATGTAGATAATAAAGGCAAAAACGCCAATCGAAATAGAGGTAAACAGAAGCGAAAACGTTTTGACCACGACATAGCCTACAATGAGAAGTGAAAGCAGGGTTGGCACTTCATTGTAGGCTCTAAAAAACTTGCCACTGTATTCACACTCATCTTTTTCAAGTTTGACGCGAAAATACTCCAACGAAAAGGAGTAAGCGGTTAAAAGAGCCACAGCAACAATTTTTGCATGTAACCATGTACCTGTTTCTAATAATACGGGATTAACAATCAGCATGGCAGTACCACTGATCAGTGTTGCCCAAAAAGCAGGTAGACCAATATATTTGTAAATTTTATACTCTTGAATTTTGACCACTTCTACAAATTCGCTTTTATGGGCATGTTCTACATGGTAGACAAAAAGCCGTGGGAGATAAAAAAGCATCGCCATCCATGACATAAACGACATGATGTGAAAACTCAGTATCCAGCTGTAATACTCCATTCTTTTTCCCTTAAGATGACAAAATATGGTGGGCATTATAACAATTATAAGGGTTTTTTGCGAGACTTTATCGCCAAATGCCTTTGATGATATACCCACAATGAGGACATGCGCCACTGCACATAAGATGGTTAGTGACACATTCCCCTAAATGCCCATGCCGTGAAATAACACCGTTATGACACTGCGGGCAGTAGGTGGATTCATGTGAGGCATCATCCACATTGCCTACGTAAACATATTTGAGCCCTGCTTCTTTGCCAATGGCGTGAGCACGCTTGAGTGTGTCATGGGGTGTGGGTGGAAGATGGAGCATCTTGTAGGTGGGGTGAAATGCGCTGATATGCCATGGCATAGCATCATCGAGTGTGGCTTGAAACGTGGCAATTTCTCTTAGTTCCTTATCGCTATCGTTTAAGGTAGGGATAATCAGCGTGGTGGTTTCTATCCAAATTCCTTTTTGATGCGCATACGCAAGGGTATCAAGTACAGGTTGTAAAGAGGCACCACAGATTTTATGGTAAAAGTTTTGTGAGAAAGCCTTAATGTCAATGTTCATGGCATCTAAAAAAGGGGCAATGGTTTCAATCGCTTTGGGGGTTTCATAGCCGCTGGTGACGTAGATATTTTTTAATCCTGCCTCATGGGCGAGTTTTGCTGTGTCGTAGGTGTATTCAAAAAAAACAGCAGGTTCGTTGTACGTGTAGGCAATGCTTTGGCATCCTTGCTTTAGCGCTAAAGTGACAATCATCTCTGGCGTGAGCGTTTCGCCAAAAATGCGGTGTTCTTTGGTTTTAGGGTATTGGGATATCTCATGGTTTTGGCAAAATTGACAGGAAAAATTGCATCCAACGGTTCCAAAAGAGAAGACCCGTGAATGGGGTAAAAAATGAAAAAGGGGTTTTTTTTCGATGGGGTCAATGTGTGCCGCTGCTGCTTTTGCGTAGACTAAAAGCCGTAATTGTCCATTTTCAACTCTGCGCACACCGCAGATGCCATAAGCGCCTTCGTGCAGTTTACACCGATGATAACACGCATCACACTCGATACGTCCATCGGTTAAAGAATGACTTAGCCAAGCATGTGAAGACATGAAAACTCCTTTTACATGTAAAGAGTTGAAAGGGGCAAAAGAGGCGTTGAAAGCCTCTTTTTTTAGGTTCTAAATTCGAAAAGCTTTAGGTTAAGATTTTCCGTCATACGACTGAGATGTTCCGCTGCTCCTGCGATTTCTTCAACACTACGGGCATTTTGGCGGGAGAGTTCATTGACTTTAGAGACATCTTGAATCATCATCTCAATATCTTTTGCCGTTTTGAGATAATTTTCAATGGTTAAGTCAGAATCTTTCGTTGCTTTTTCCATGATGATAAACATCTCATTGATTTTAGCCTCAACACCACTGGCAGTATTGGCTAGGGACTCAACACGTTTAGAGTTTTGGCTCATCTGTTCTGAGCTATCCACAATGGATTGGACGATGACATTGATGGTGGCATTAATTTGTGCAAGACTGCTTTGGGTGCGTTCTGCTAGTTTTCTCACTTCATCGGCAACGACGGCAAACCCTCGTCCATGTTCACCCGCCCTTGCTGCTTCAATAGCGGCATTGAGGGCTAGAAGATTGGTTTGGTCGGCAATATCGCTGATAACCGTCAGTACGCTTTTGACCTGTTCGGCATCACTGGAGAGCTGTTGAATTTTGGATGCCAACTCAATTTCAATCGCAGCGCTGTGTTGGATTTCGCTCGTGAGCGTCAAAATCGTCGTGTTCGCTTCACGCAAATAGCGATTGGCCTCGACCAAGCCCTCTTTACTTTTTTGCGCTTCATTCATACTCTCATGCATATCCGCTTTGAGTTTATCGCCCTGTTCCGTAGCGTTTGTCACAATGCTTACAGAGGTTTCAACTGCTTTTCCAACACCCATGGATGTGCTAGAGAGTTCATGTGAAATGGAAGAGTTTTCGGTTGAAATGGATTTGGCATCCACGATTAGAACCCGCACTTTGTCAATAAAACGATTAATCTGTTCACTCGCTTGTGCAATTTCATCGTTGCCTACAATCATCAATTTTCGAGTCAAATCGCCATCCCCGCTGGAGAGTTCACGTGCTTTTTCGATGAGGTTTGTGAGTGGTTGAGTAATGATTTTATTAATTGCAACCCAAATGACCACAAGCATCAGAAGCGTCATCAGTGAAGCGACTAAAATGAGTCGGTTACGAAGAGCATCGTTTGCTTCTTGAAAATCAGCGTTGTATGCTTTGGCAACTAAAATCCAATTCCATTTATCGAAGGTATGAAAATTGACGATAATTTCTTTGCCTTCTTCTATAACATGAAGCAAGCCATTTTTTTGTTCTAAGATTTTTTTATCGAGCGCAGAGGTTACTTTTTGGCTATCTAAGGTTGGGTGAATATCGTAACTTTGGCTTTTTGTGTTCATAGCATAAAAATGGCCTTTTTCACCAATTTTCATCTGATGAATCTCTTTTTCAAGTGTTTTTAAACCTTCTGTAAATTCATACCCAATGAATAAAATACCAATGACATTTCCCTTATCAATAATGGGTTCATAGACGGTGACATAATCTTTACCAAATAAACGGGCATTTCCTACATACTGTTTTTGACTCATAATAGGCTCATACGCTGGGCTTGATTTACCTAAAAATGTTCCCATGGCTCGTTCATTTTTTTCATTGCGTAAGGAAGTGGTGATGCGAACAAAATCATCCCCTTTTTTCACAAAAACAGTGGCAATTGCTCCTGTAAGTTTAGTATAAGCATCGAGGGTTTCGAAGTTATTGTTTAAAACTATACCCTCTGAGAGAATAAGTGGTGTCTCAATCTCTTTAATGAAAGCAGTTTGGGTGGTGTCAAGATGGAAATTTTTAAAATGAGATTTAAAAACAGCAAAAAGTTTTAGACTTGATTCTTCAAGGGAGCTATTGTAAATGTGTGTGGTTTTTTGCAGCGCTACCAAACGGGCGTTGACTTTGCCCTCAGTCTCTTTGGTAATATAATGACTTAAGTAGCTATTAATATAGACGATGAAAAGCACCATGGATAGAAAGATAATACATAACTGTATGGCAGATAATTTTTTTGCCAAAGAATTCATTTTTTTTCCTTAAGATAACCTAATGTTGGCTATCTTATCTCAAATAATCTTAGAATTTTATGGTTTTTTAATTTTACATGTAAAAATATTTTTACCTTCTCAAAGGCAATTAAGTCCTCTTTTGTTACAATAAAACAAAAACCTATAATGAGATTTTATGAGCGAATTACACTACACCCATTTACATTTACATACCGAATACTCTTTGCTTGATGGCGCTAACAAAATAGGAAAACTAGCAAAAAAACTTAAATCCCAAGGCGTGAAATCCGTTGCTATAACCGACCATGGCAATATGTTTGGAGCGCTTGATTTTTATAAAACGATGCGAAAAGAGGGGATTAAACCCATTATTGGCATTGAAGCGTATTTGCACAACCAAGACGATATTGGCGATAAGACGACCAAGCAGCGTTTTCACCTCTGCTTATTTGCTAAAAATGAGATTGGCTATAAAAATTTGATGTACCTCTCTTCGATGAGTTATATTAAAGGGTTTTACTACTACCCACGTATTAGCAAACAACTTTTAAGGGAGCATTCTGAGGGACTCATTTGTTCGAGTGCATGTTTACAAGGTGAGGTCAATTGGCATCTCAATCTTAATAACAAGCGCAATGTTCAATTTGGAGCCAAAGGGTATGAGCGGGCTAAAGAGGTTGCTTTGGAGTACAAAGAGATTTTTGGGGATGATTTTTATTTGGAAATTATGCGTCATGGCATTAATGACCAACTTTTTATTGATGATAATATTTTACGTGTTGCCAAAGAGACAGGTATTAAAGTCATTGCGACCAACGATACACACTACTTAGAGCCCGATGATGCAGAAGCGCACGAGGCATTTATGTGTATTGCAATGAACAAAGAGTTTGATGACCCAAACCGTCTTCGCCACTCCGTACATGAGTTTTTTGTCAAATCGCCCGAACAAATGGCAGATTTGTTTGCCGACATTCCCGAAGCTATTTTCAACACGCAAGAAATTGTGGATAAATGTAATTTAGAGATTAAATTAGGCGATCCAACGCCTCCAAAATTTAAATTTACCACAGAATACGCTGCACGTGAGGGACTCACCTTTGAAAGCGATGATGATTTTTTTGCGCACAAATGCCGTGAAGGTTTAAAAGAGCGTTTAAAGTACGTTGATGAGAGTAAGCATGAAGAGTACAAAGCAAGGCTTGAGCGAGAGATTAGCGTTATTTGTAACATGAAATTTCCTGGTTATATGCTTATCGTTTGGGATTTTATCCGTGAGGCAAAAAGTAGGGGTGTGCCCGTAGGTCCTGGAAGGGGTTCAGCTGCTGGAAGTTTGGTAGCGTATTCACTTTTTATTACCGACCTTGACCCGATGCCCTATAACTTGCTTTTTGAGCGATTTTTAAATCCTGAACGTATTAGCATGCCCGATATTGACGTGGACTTTTGTCAGAGTCGTCGGGGGGAAATTATCGATTATGTGGTTGAAAAATATGGTCGTTATAACGTCGCACAGGTCATTACTTTTGGTAAGCTTTTAGCCAAAGGGGTAATTCGTGATGTCGCACGTGTATTAGCCATTCCTTATGCTGAAGCCGATGCCATGGCAAAGCTGATCCCTGATGAACTGGGCATTACCTTAAATGGTGTGGGTGTTGAGAGCGAAGAGGGATTTAAAGCAGGAGCTTACCAAAAAGAGCCCAAACTTCGAGAGCTGATCGAGCGTGATCCTAGAATGCAGAGGGTATGGAAGTTTGCGCTTGCCCTTGAAGGTCTCAATCGTAATTCGGGCATGCATGCTGCGGGTGTGGTCATTAGTGATGAGGAGTTGTGGCACAAAACACCTCTGTATCAACCCTCAGGGGAAGATCATTTGGTCACCCAGTATTCGCTCAATTATCTTGAAGATGTGGATTTGATTAAGTTCGACTTCTTGGGGCTTAAAACGTTAACGGTGATTGATAATGCGCTTAAACTCATTAAAGCACGCTATAACCAAAGCATTGATTTTAATGCTCTGGATTTGAATGATGCCAAAGTATATGAACTGATTCAAAGTGGTGATACCATAGGATTGTTCCAGATAGAATCCAGTGGTATGCAATCTTTAAATGAACGCTTAAAACCCAACACCTTTGAAGATTTGATTGCGGTATTAGCGTTGTATCGTCCAGGACCGATGGAATCAGGCATGTTGGATGATTTTATTGACAGAAAGCATGGGCGTAAAGAGGTCACGTACTTTTTTGATGAGTTTACCAAACCCTTACAACCCATTTTAGAGCCAACCTATGGAGTTATCGTCTATCAAGAACAGGTTATGCAAATTGTTCAAAGTATTGGGGGTTTTAGTCTGGGTGAATCCGACTTGATTCGTCGTGCGATGGGTAAGAAAAAAATTGACTATATGAAACAAAAGGCTGAAGAGTTTGCCGATGGTGCGGTGAAACAAGGTTTAGATAGAGCGCATGCTATTGAGCTTTTTGGTTTAATTGAGAAGTTTGCGGGCTATGGTTTTAACAAATCGCACTCCGCAGCCTATGCGCTGATTACTTTTCAAACAGCGTATTTAAAGTGTTACTATCCTCAAGAGTTTATGGCAGCGCTTTTGACTTCAGAGCAAGATAACACTGATAAAATTGTTAAGTACATTGATGAGGTGAAGCGTTTGGGTATTAAACTTTTGCCTCCCTCCATTCAGCACTCTTTAATTGAATTTAGCGCTATTACGGATACCGATGGCTGTGAGGCCATTTTATTTGGTATGGGAGCGATTAAAGGGGTTGGCAATGCAGCCATTAGTAAAATTTTAGAAGCCAGAGCGGAAGCGCCATTTGCAGATATGAGCGATTTTATCTCCCGTATTGATGGTTCTAAAGTGAATAAAAAAGTCTTAGAATCGCTGATTAAATCAGGCAGTTTTGATGATTTTGGTTACAGCAGACGGGCACTTTTAGAGAGTATTGATGGCATTATTGAAGCCAGTAGTGAGTGCTCTAGGGCTAAAAAAATGGCAGAGTATTCGCTGTTTGGTGATAGCGCCGAGATGATTACGGTAGATATTAAAATTGATACGATTCCAGAGTTTGACGGTAAAAGAATTTTAGAATTGGAAAAAGAGACCATTGGTTTTTATATCTCAGGACACCCCCTAGATGCTTTTAGAACCCAAATTGATGAGATGAGTTATACGCTTTCCAGTGAAAAAGACCAAATTGAGGATGGTTCAAAAGCGCTATTTATTGGAAAAGTAGAGAGCATTACGGAGAAAATAAGTAAAAAAGGGAACAAGTTTGGCATTATCTCCTTAATGGATTTTCACGGTTCTATGGAGCTTACCGTATTTGAAAAACAATTAGAAGCACTCTCTAAACTGGATTTAGAGCGACCACTTTGTTTTAAAGTAGATGTCTCTAATGATGGGCAAAATACCAAAATGCGTGTTATGAAAATTATGGAACTTGAAGATGCCAAAAAAGAGAAAATTGAAACCAAAGTCATTGAAACTCCACTCGAACCTAAAGTGATTAAAATTGCTTTGAGTGATGATACAAGTATCTTAGAACTTCTTTATCAAATGGCACGAGAATCAAGAGGTCGAAGATCATTACATCTCATTATTACCTCAAAGTTACAAAATGTTCTCATCGAAACGCATTTAGGGGTAGATGACAGTTTGGATGAGAAATTAGCAGAGCTAGATTGGGTTGAGGTTATTGCCTAAAAGCACTAACGGGGAAGTTTGATTTCAAATCCTTTAGGATTTTCCAGTAAAGAAATTTCTCCGCCATGGGCTTGAATAATCTGTAACGAAAGAGCAAGCCCTAAGCCGTTTCCTTTCGTCTTCGTGGTTTTAAAAGGCTCAAAAAGAATATTTTTATTTTCAATTGCCTTGCCATTATCTTTTACATGTAAAAGAATAGATTGTGGATGTTCAACATACGTAATGCTAACATTGCCCTCTTCATTATCGCTCTCTTCAATCGCATCAATCGCATTAAAAATGAAATTTTGCAATACCAAATTTAGAAGTTCAAAATCACCTTTTATCTCAAGATGAGGAAGATGGTAGGTAAAATGAATTTCTTTGGTATAAGAGTAGTGCAAAATAGCCTCTTCACACTCTTTAATGAAACGATCCATGTAAAACATTGAGGGATTGATTTGTACATTTTTGGTAAAAAGAAGCGTCGCTTTAATAATACGCTCCACCCGCCAAATCGCTTTTTTAATCTCAGTGACAATAGGCTTAATGGAAGGGTCAACTTTTTTTAAAAGCGTAGAAGCTAAAAGGGAGACAGAGCCTATGGGATTGCGAATTTCATGGGAGAGATGGGCAGCAACTTGTCCCATAGAAACAAGGCGTTCTTGACGTTTTCCCTCCGTAATATCTGTGGCGGTAATAAGTCGTTTATCGCCTTGTTTGACACTTTTTAGCAGGTAAAAACATCCTTCAAATTCTACTTCTTTTGCTATTTCTTGATGGGGTAATTCAAGAAGGATAGGGCTTAATTTTTTTGCTTCACTGTTTTGGAGAAAAATAGCGCCATGCTCATCTAATACCCATAGAGCATTGGGTTGTACTTCAATAATTTGGCGAATAAAATCTTGCAGTGCGGTGTAGGATTCGTTGAGTTTTTTGTACTCATCTTCAATGACGTAAGTTTGGTTGATAAGATCTTCAAGTCCTTGTTTAAAGAGTTCTTTTTCTTTGGCATTGAGGCTATTGAGTAAAGTTTCATCAATCATTTTTGATTCCCATCATCTTTTTGGAGGTTTATAAAGGATATAATAGCCAAAAAAAGTTTTGGATATTGCCGTGCAAGAGATACGTAAAAATATTATTAAAGAGAAGGGGATTCTCTATTTTGATTACACCGCTTCAGGACAAGCGTATAAGCCTATTGAAAAAAAGATGCAAGAGATTTTAAAAACCTATGCCAATACCCATTCTGAAGTCTCCTCCAGTGCTGTAAAAACCAGTGCATATTATGCAAAAGCTAGAGAAGATTTGAAAAAAGCATTGGATATTGATGAGCGTTTTTATCTTTTTCCTTGCGGAACGGGAGCTACGGGTGCGATTAAAAAATTTCAAGAACTCATGGGTATTTATATTCCTCCTCAAAGCCTTAAGCGTTTTACATGTAAACCTGAAACGCTTCCAATCGTTTTTGTTGGACCCTATGAACATCACTCCAATGAGCTTAGTTTTCGTGAGGGTTTATGCGAGTTGGTGCGCATTCCTTTAGACGCTGAAGAGAGAATTGATTTAGCATTTTTAGAAACGCAACTTAAGATGCATAAAGGCAGAGAAATTATTGCCTCTTTTTCAGTGGCTTCGAATGTAACGGGAATTATGAGTGATTATAAAGCACTTTATACCTTGGTGAAACGCTATGGAGGCGTTGTTTCATTAGATTGTGCAGCAGCTTCTCCGTATGTAAACATTGATTGTAATTATTATGATGCACTTTTTTTATCGCCGCATAAACTCTTAGGTGGTGTAGGTTCTTGTGGTTTATTGGTGATGAAAAAAGCCTTATGCTCGCAGAGTCAACCTACTTTCGCAGGAGGCGGTACGGTGGCGTATGTCTCACGGGTATCGCATAATTTTTTAGAGGATATTGAACTGATTGAAGATGCAGGAACACCAGGCATTTTACAGTTTATTAAAGCTTCTTTAGCGTACAACCTTCGCAATGAAATTGGACTTGAAAAGATTCATGAGCGTGAAGAGATGCTTAAAAAGTATTTTGGTTCACGTATTCGAGCCATAAAAGGGGTAAAACTTTATTGTAAATATTCTCAGGATAAACTGCCCATTTTTTCACTTAATTTTGAGGGAATTAATCCGTATGTTATTTCGCAGTATCTCTCTGATCATTTTGGGATTCAGACCAGAGCAGGGTGTAGTTGTGCAGGACCGTATGGACATGATTTGTTAGAGCTTGAAGATGGACAGAGTTTTAATGAAAAACCAGGTTGGCTTCGTATTTCTATTCATTACACGCACACCACCAAAGAGATAGATACTTTGTTAAAAGGTATCGAACAAGCGCTCAGAGCACTTAAAAAGTAGCCCTTGTTATCTTTACATGTAAAGAGTATTTGGAAGGGTTTAAAACTTCTTCCAAAAGCTTCTTCCTAGCATAATAAAGACGGTGTAACACTCGAGTCTTCCAATAATCATGGCAAAGGATAGGATGATTTTATCGTACCATGAAAAGAAAGCGTAATTTTGAGAAGGTCCTGTTAGATTGAGCCCTGGACCAATATTTCCCACCATTGCAAGGGCTGTACTAAAAGAGGTTAAAAAGTCAAATCCTCTGGCATATAAATAGAGCATCAGCAAGAATGTGGTGAGAATAAACAGCGCAAAAAATCCAAAAATAGAGTTAATAATCGAGCTTTTAATTTGTTTTCCATCGACAAAAATAGAGGTAATCACATCAGGTTGAATGGTCCGCTTAATCTCTAAGGCAATATTTTTAAAGAAAAGGATGTAGCGAATCATTTTAATACCACCGGAGGTTGAGCCCGTATTGGCACTCATCATCATCGCAAGTATGGCAATGACTAAGGCAAATTGTCCCCATTTTTCATAATCCAGTGAAGCAAATCCAGTCGTTGTGGCCAAGGTGGTCACTGTAAAAAAAGCGTGTTTGAGAGAGTCATAAAAGGAGTCATCACTGCTTTGGGTATGAATCAGCGTTAAAATAAGCGACAAAAGAATAATCAAACCCACATACCATTTTGTCTCTTCCGTATTGTAACACTGACGATCTCCTTTAAAAAAACGAATATGTGCTAAGAAGTTGATACCTGAAATAATCATAAAAAAAGTCGTTGTCCAAATGACACCATCACTAAAGGCACCAATGGAGCTATTCTTCGTAGAAAATCCTCCTGTAGAGATAGTTGAAAAAGCATGGTTAATCGCATCAAACCAATTCATTCCAAAAAGCATTAAGAGGGTAAAATTGAGTAGTGTAAACAAAATATACACGGCCCAAATACGATTGGCAGTATCTTTTATTTTAGGTGTGATTTTATCCATAGAAATTCCTGTGGATTCTGCTTTAAAGAGGCTAAGCGAGCCACTTGGATTAATGAGCGGTAAAAGCCCAACGCCTAAAACGATAATCCCAATACCGCCAATCCAATGCATCAGGCTTCTGTGAAAAAGAATGGACTTTGGTAAAATTTCAACATCGCTAAAAGCACTAGCTCCTGTGGTGGTAAAACCGCTAATGGCTTCAAAAAAAGCACCTGCAGGATCAATTTTGGTGTAGAGTACCATAGGAATAGCACCACCAATACCTAGCAAAATCCAAATAAAATTGACGGAAATAATGCTCTCTTTAATCCCTAAATGCATCTCATCGTTTTTGAGAATCAGATAAATGGCAAGGTTGACAATAAAAAGAGAAAACATGGCAAGCAGATAGATAAAGACATCTTCATTGTAAAAAAAACCTACGATAGGAGGTAAGAGAAGAATAAAAAAAACAACCAATCCAACAGCGGAAACAAATTTTAAAATACTCTTAATACTCATGGCACTCTTTTAGTTTAGGAATTTTGCTGTAGCCATTTTGAAACAGGTTCAAAATCAGATTCTTTGATAAATGCAACAATGACATCATCTTTCTCAAAAGTGGGGATCAGTCTGTATTCGTAAATGTCATTTTCTCGTAGAATAACAAAATGCCCTTTGTCATCAATTTTTTCAGGTAGAACAAGCTTTCTATCAAGAAGTGGTGATGTTTCATCAATTTTTCGCATTAAAATCGAACCTTCTCCTCCACAAAACTTCTTTTGTAAAAAAAGATTATTGGAATGAATACGCTCTAAAATAGAGTAGTAAGCATTGATTTTTTCACCACGCACCACTTCAATGTTAAGATTTCTCATTAAAGAAGAGTAGGCAATGTCATTATTAATACCTATGATTTTTTTAATCCCTTTTTGTTTGGCTTCAATGCATTTGGTAATATTATATTCATCATTTTTGGTTGCGGCAATAAACATATCCGTATCAAAACGATTTTTTGTGATAATGTGATCAGCATCATATGTCGTTTTTAAAACAGTTGCTTTGTTCTTAAGCTCAATATTGGCTTTACGACACAGTTCAATATTTTTATCCATAATTTGAACTTCGATACCTTTTTTAAGGAGTACTTTGGCAATTTCAACCCCAAGAGAGTCCGCTCCAAAAATCACACAGTTTTTAATGGGTGTCATAGGTTCAGTCATCTCGCAGACTAAGCCACGCAACGAGACAATGGCATTAGGAAATGCTAAAAAATAGACTAAATCATTAGGCAGAAGCGTTTCGACAGGTTTGGGAACAAAAAATTCTTTCTTACGCTCCATTCCCGCTACGGCAACTTCACCATTAAGTTCGCCAATAAACGTTGAAATCATACGAGGTTGAAAATCTTCCCTTAATCGAACAGAAACCAAAAGCGCTTTGGTATAGGTAAAGGCTTTTGCATTATAAGCATGAGAAAAATCAACAAGATATTTAAAAGGTTGTGCTGCTTCGACAGAGGGGACAATGGTCTCATGAATGTTTAGTTTTGCCTTAACTTGCTCACTCGCAAAAAAGGTATTTTTGAGACGAATAATTTTACGTTTGACGTTTGCAATATTGTCAATAATGAGGGAAGAGAGAAGATTGACTTCATCCGAATCAGTGACAGCAATGAAAAGATCAATCTCTGGGTCAATACCAAAATAGGTATGTGGATTTTCAATATTGCCACAAATACCTAGTACATCAAGATTTTCTTGAATATTTGAAATAGCATACTCATTTTGATCAATAACGGTTACATTGTTGTTATGCATCAGATGTTTTGCAACATTGTAACCCACTTTTCCAGCACCTGCGATAATAACTTGCATATATTGT
>RZYK01000015.1 GCA_009930355.1 Campylobacterota bacterium
AAAGCAGACACAATCCTAAACTACAACGCAATCTAGTACCACTGTTGTACCGCACCTATATGAGTGAATTTCAAACGTAACTACTTTACATGTAAAGCACATTTTAAAAATATGCTAACGATTTATCCTATGATATTTTTATAATTTTGCAATAACAATAGACTGTTGGTGTGTCTTGAGTATCTCTTGCGCATGCGCTTTAGCTATCTCAGTATACCTATGGTCTTTTCCATTAAAAATAACATTAACGCTAAAACACCAAACAAATAAAAGACTAAAAGCAAAGAATTTAAATTTCATTTTTTCCACCTTAATTGAATTATAAAAAGAATTGTAATCCAGCAAAGGTTTTTCAAAGAGTCTTTTTTGACTCTTTTTAAAGTTTTTAGAAAAAAATGAGGGAGTAAAGCCTCTGACACCTTCGTGCAAGAGGCTTTACATGTAAAGATTAAAGCGCAGACGTTTCCTCTTTAAAATGCTCTTTATCAAAGCCACCACCTAAGGCTTTATACAAAGAAACACCTGAGCTTAAGAGCTCTTGTTTGACTTGAATGAGTGCAAGTTGAGCGGAAAGGTAGTTACGTTTCGCATCTAAAAGCGCTAAATAATCCCCATATCCCGCCTCATACTGACGTTTACTCAATACAAAAACTTGTGACATACTATCAAGGTAGGCTTTTTGGTGTTCCAGTTTGGTGATGAGAATATGACGGGTATTGAGCGCATCATAACTCTCTTGAAACGCTTTTTGCACCGTTTGCGCATAGCTAATCTCTGCTATCTCTTTGTTCGCTTTGGCACTCTCAACACTGGAGCTGGTTTTTCCCATGTTGAACAAAGGAGACGCTACGCTTCCACCAAAGTTGTGCATGGCTGAGCGTGAACTGACCAAATTGGAGAGCTGTGTGCTCTCATAGCCTAAGACTCCTGAGAGACTAATGCTTGGGAAATACGCCGCTCTGGCAACCCCAATATTGGCATTGGCAGCTTTGAGATTCTCTTCTGCTTGTTTAATATCAGGGCGATTTTGTAAAAGCTCTGAGGGTAAATTCGATGGTACAACAATGTCGTTTGGAAGCACTCTAGGCAGGCTTGTTTTAGCAAATTCTGCAATCTCTTTTGGTGATTTTCCAACCAATACCGCCAGCGCAC
The DNA here is from genome assembly GCA_009930355.1 of Campylobacterota bacterium. Taxonomy (GTDB): domain Bacteria; phylum Campylobacterota; class Campylobacteria; order Campylobacterales; family Sulfurospirillaceae; genus Sulfurospirillum. The sequence goes on from RZYK01000015.1 coordinate 1,153, forward strand.
TTTGCTGTGTCACAATAGACTGCTCTAGGCTATCTTTATTGATTTGTGCACTGCGAAGCTCCGCCTCTTCTTGCAAAAGCGTTGCTTTGGTAATCGAGCCTGCTTTGTACTGCACAGCGTAACGCTTCAAGCCCTCTTCTCGTGCCACAATGGTTTCTTTGACAACATCCAACTGTTCATTAAGGCTAATGAGCGTAAAGTAACCCTCCGCCACACTGGCAATTAACGCAATTTTAACCGTCTCTTTAGCCGCATATGTCGCTATTAAAGATGACTTCGCAGAGGCTTCTGTTTCTTTGTATTTTCCCCACAAATCAAGCTCGTAACTGAGCACCGCACTCAGCCCAAAGTTGTTATAAGTATTATGGCTTGTTGAGTTAAAGGTATCCGCACTGCTACGATACTTTCGTCCACTTCCCTCCGCATCAAGACTTGGGTAGCGATTGGACGTAGCGCTTGAGAGCGTAGCACGTGCCAAAGAGATGTTCGCCATTGAGCTTTGAAGGTCATAGTTATTCGCCAATGCCTCCTCAATCAATGCACTCAGTTTCTCATCTCCATACGCCTTCCACCACTGCATCAACGAAGCACTGCTAGAGGCTGAAGAGAGCGCTTCATAACGCTCTGGAAACTCACTTTTAGGAATGCTAAGCTCAGGAGAGAGCGAACATCCTCCCATCAAAAGGGCAACGATTGAGAGTGTGAGTATTTGCTTAGGCATCATGACGCTCTCCTTTTTTTGAAAATTTTGCATTGAGTTTGGCTAATAAATTGTAAAAAAGAGGAATAAAGAAAATCGCAATGGTCGTTGCCGCAATCATTCCTCCAATAACACCCGTACCAATCGCATGACGACTTCCAGCACCCGCACCAGAACTCAGTGCCAATGGTAAAACACCAATGGTAAAAGCAAGCGATGTCATAACAATCGGGCGAAAGCGTAGACGTGCCGCTTCAAGCGTTGCATCAAAAATCGACTTACCTCTCTCTTGCGCTTGCATCGCAAACTCAACAATTAAGATGGCATTTTTCGCTGAAAGACCTATTAAAACTAAAAGACCTATTTGGAAATAGATGTCATTGCTAAGCCCTCTTAGATACACCGCCATAATCGCTCCAAACACCGCAAAAGGAACCGCTGTGACAACGGCTAGTGGCATCAACCACCTTTCGTACTGTGCTGCAAGAATTAAGAAGATAAAGACAATACCAAAGATAAACGCTTGAGAACCACTGCCTGACATCGCTTTTTCTTGATAAGAAGTTCCAGCCCACGCTGTGGCATAGCCCTCAGGTGCAACCTCTTTGACCACTTCTTCAATCGCTTTAAGTGCATCGCCAGAGGTATATCCCGGTTTTGGTTCGCCCTCAATTTTAGCGGCGGCAAAGACGTTAAAACGCTCAATGACATCGCCACCCACACTTCGCTCATAACTGACCAATGAACTTAAAGGAATGAGTTTACCTGTGTTTGATTTGACAAACACATGTTTTAAATCTTCAGGCTTTTCTCTAAAATCAGCTTCAGATTGGACATTCACCTGATAGGTTCTACCAAAAAGGTTGAAATCATTAACATAATAGGCACCAAAGGTTGCTTGCATGGTTTTAAACGCATCGTTAATAGAAACACCTAAGGCTTTGGCTTTTTCTCTATCCAGATTCACTTTATACTGAGGAATTTTCATATTGAGTGAGTTTCTAACCATAGAGAGTTCTGGTCTTTGGTTCGCTTTTGCCACAATTTGATCGGCAATAGCCCCTAACGCTTCAAGAGACCCTCCCGTTCTATCTTGCAAATACATCTCAAAACCACCTGAGATACTCAGCCCCATAATCGGTGGTGGATTGAGTGCAAAAATGGTTGCATCAGAAACACCAAATAACGCACCATTGAGTGCGCCACTGACCGCTTCTGAGTGCTGATTAGGAGCTTTTCGCTCACTCCAATCTTTGAGTGGTAAAAACGTTGTTGCCGCATTGGTTTTTGCCGCCCCACTTAAAAGGTCAAACCCTGAAATAGATATGTTATAAGCAATCTCTGGCATTTGATTGGTAATATCACTCACCTGCGCACTCACCGCTTGGGTACGATACAATGAAGAAGCAGGTGGAAGTGCTGTGACTGCGATTAAGTAGCCTTTATCTTCCATCGGGACGAGTGCGCTGGGTACTTTTTGAAAAAGCCCATAGGTCATCCCCATCAAAGCAGCAAAGACAATCAAACTAATGACACCATGACGCACCACTAAACTCACCCCACTGGTGAACCAATTGGTTGAGGCATCAAAAAATTCATTAAATTTTCTAACAAACCAAAACGGTTTTGGCTCTTTTTTGGTGAGGAAAATCGCACATAAGGCAGGAGTGAGTGTTAAAGCCACCATACCTGAGATAATCACGGAGATAACGATAGTAATGGCGAATTGCTGGTACATTTGCCCTGTAAAGCCGCCCATAAAAGAGACAGGAATAAACACCGCACACAACACTAAAACAATCGCCACAACAGGACCTGTAACCTCTTGCATGGCCTTAATCGTAGCCTCTTTAACACTGATCTCTTTTTCAGAGTGTAAAATCCTCTCAACGTTTTCAATAACAATAATCGCATCATCGACAACAATACCAATGGCTAAAACCAACCCAAAGAGTGTTAGAAGATTGATGGAATAGCCTAATGCATACATCCCCGCAAAAGTTCCGATGATAGAGACAGGAATCGCTAAAACCGGAATAATGGTCGCTCGCATATTTTGCAAGAAAAGGTAGACAATCGCAATAACGAGCAAGAGCGCTTCCACAAATGTTTTCACTACTTCATTCACCGAAATTTGAATAAACTTAGTGGTATCGTAAGGAATACGATACTCCATGTTTTCAGGAAAAGACTTGGATAATCTCTCCATCGCCTCATCCACTCGTTTAGCGGTATCAAGAGCATTCGCACCTGATTGTAAATAGATACCAATGGGCACCATAGTTTGACCATTCAGCGTAGAGGTGACATCGTACGATTCAGCTCCTAGCTCAAGTCGTGCCACATCTTTTAAGCGAAGGGTTGAGCCATCTTTATTTGATTTTAAAATAATCTTTTCAAACTCTTCAACTTTATCAAAACGCCCTTGCGTGGTCACGGTGAAGGTGTACGCTTGAGACGTTTTAGAAGGCGATTGGTTAAAACGACCTGTTGCGAACTGTGCATTTTGCTCGGAGATAGCATTGATGACATCGGTAGGTGTAAGATTGTATTTTGCCAATTGGTCAGGTTTCATCCAAACACGCATGGAGTAGTTTTGATTGCCAAACAATGAGGCGTTCCCCACACCCTCAACCCTTTTTAACTCATCAATAACGTTAATAAGGGCATAGTTAGCCATGTAAATTTCATCATAACTGTTATTGGGTGAAATAATGGAGATAACTTTTAAAATGGTCGAAGACTGCTTGGTTACCGTAACACCTTGCGCTTGTACTTCGGAAGGAAGTTTGTTAAGTGCAGCTTGAACACGGTTATTGACGTTAATGGTCGCTTGGTCGGGATCGGTTCCAATTTTAAAGTAAACATTGATGCTTAATGAGCCCGTTGAAGAGGCGGTTGAAGACATATAAATCATATCTTCCACACCGTTAATTTGCTGTTCAAGCGGAGCAGCAACGGTTTTAGAGATGGTCTCCGCACTCGCACCCGCATAGGTTGCCTCAACGCTGACTTGCGGAGGGGTTACCTCAGGGTACTCCTCAATGGGCAGCGCTCTAATACTCATCAAACCCGCAATAATCACAACAATCGAAAGGACGGTTGCGAAAATAGGTCTGTTGATAAAGAATTTTGAAAACATACGTTATTCCTTTGTTTCGGCAAGAACAATGGCAGAACCAGGGCGAAGTTTGGTTAGGTTATTGGTAATGACCACATCGTTTACATGTAAACCACTTTCAATGATGTAACTTTCATTATGCACAGAACCTGCTCTTACAGGTACTTTGGTTGCTTTTCCCTCTTTAGCAACATAAACATACGCCCCCGTAGCATCTTGTAAAAGTGCTTTTTGAGGGATACTCAGTGCATCTTTATAGACTAACCCACCCACATTAACACGCACAAAAAGTCCAGGAATCAACAGATGATTTGGATTGGCGAATGTTGCTCTTGCTTTAATGGTGGATGTTTCACCATCGACATAACTGTCTAAAAAGTCTAAGGTTCCAACTTTTTCATAGGTACTGCCATCTGGCGTGCTAATCTGTACAGGCAACTTCGCCTTAGCGATGCTGTTCCACTGCCCTTCATTCATCGTGTAGCGTTTTTTCAAGAGTTCAATGTCAGGCAAAGAGAACTCAACATAAATAGGGTCCATTTGGGTAATGGTCGTTAGGTTTAAATTCTCACTGCTAGAACCTACATAACTTCCTATATCTTGGGTATTAAGACTGGTTAAACCAGAAATTGGCGCTTTGACCGCCGTATATCCCAAATCAATCTGTGCTTTTTTCAACGTAGCTTGTGAAGCTTTTAAAGATGCCTGAGCGGATTCGTACGCAGAGAGTGCGCTGTCTCGCTCTTTTTGAGAAATGGCATCTTGTTCAAACAACACTTTAATGCGCTCCCAATCCCGTGTCGCTTGTTTCAATGTTGCCTCTTTGACACCTACATCCGCAAGGGCTTCTTGTACTAAGGCTTCGTAGCGGTTAGAATCAATCTGATACAAACTCTCCCCTGCTTTGACAAAGCTTCCCTCGACAAAAGACTTTTTCTCCAAAATCCCACTGACACGAGCCACCACATTGACCTGTTGCATACTTTTTACTTTGGCAGGATACTCTAAACTCACAGGAATATTTTCTGCTTTTACCGTATACGTTGTTACATGTAAAGGAGGCATTGCTCCCATTCCACCTGCGTGTGCATCTTGTTTTTCACCACTGCACCCTACCAAAACAAAAGCCCCTAAACTCAGAGCTAATGCGTAGTGTAACGCTTGTTTTTGAATCATTCGTTTGCTCCATTTAAATTGTGTAATGTACATTACATTACATTTTTGAGGGAATTATAATCCCAAAATGTAAATAAGTCAAGCATTTATGCCTTTTTTGATGCACCAATTCCTCGACAAAAAATAGTCACTATCTGCCTGAGTGCTCGCATTCGACTCTCTTCTGAAATATCTGTCTCAACGCCTAAAATGCGTGGAAACATAAAAGGCTCTTCCAGCGAGCTTAAAAATTGATGCGCACAAAGCGTTGTATCTTCTACCTCGATTCTGCCACATCTCTTTTCATGTTCCAAATATTCAGCGACCATCGTGACAGGGCGCATCATAATCTGTAAAAATTTTTCATTGATGGACTTCGTCTCTTCAAGATAGCCTAATGAAGCAGCCAGTCGGTTAAATAAAATAGCATCATCTTCCACTAAAATATCTAAATAGGACTTGCCAATCATACTTAAGAAAGCTTCTAAACGCCCTTCATAATTAGCACTTTGCCTGCCCCACTCCCCAAAGAGCTCTTCAGATTTTTGCTCTAAAACATAAATCAATAGTTGCGATTTATTGCCAAAATGCTTATACAAAGTCGACAAAGAACCACCTGATTCTTTGACAATATCATTCATGCTGACATTTTCATAGCCTTTATCTAAAAAAAGCCTATGCGCTACATCAACAATTTTTGTACATCTCGATTCAGCTTTACCACTTAAATGCTTAAAAAAATCACTGATGCAACATTTATGTTCCTTCATATCTACGCACCTCCTACAATTTTTTTGCCATTATACAACAAATCCATTTTCACACTTTAGCGTACAAAAACTATTTTTACTAAGGAATTTTGTTATATGATTGCTCTACATGTAAAGTTTTTTGCATATTAACCGATAATGCTTGAAACTGTTTAAATATTATTTTGGAGCTACCTTTATGGACTTAACTGTCATCTTAGGCATGGTTATCTCAATTACATCCATTGCCATTGGCGATATTATGGAGGGTGGCAATCCTCTGCATGTTCTTCATATTACTTCTTTTATTATTGTTGTTCCAACAGCCATGGCTTCTGCGATGACAGGAACACATCCTGAGTATGTTCGTGCCGCTTTTAAAGAGATTAAACTGGTTTTCAAAAAATCCCCCGTTGATTTACATGCACGGATTAAACAAATTATTGATTTAGCGATTATTGCCCGTCGTGATGGTATCTTAGCCCTTGAAACCCATGCCAATGCAATGGACGATGAGTTTTTTAAAAAAGGACTTAGTATGGCAGTTGATGGTACTGAAGCGCATGAAATTGAAGAGACGCTAGAGATTATGCTTGAAGAGACAGAAGAGTACTACCATGGTGCGGCGCACTATTGGCTCCTTGCGGGTGAATCGTGCCCTGTGATTGGTTTGATTGGTGCGGTTTTAGGACTTATTTTAGCGCTTCAAAAACTCGACAATCCTGCGGAAATGGCAGCAGGTATTGCAGGTGCGTTTACGGCAACTGTTACGGGTATTGCGGGTGCATATATTTTTATGGGACCGTGGGGAAATAAACTTAAAGCAAAATCTCATGATTTTATTAAAGAAAAAAAAGTTATTTTAGCGGGTATTTTAGGCATTTCTCATGGTGATAATCCTCGTATGTTAGAAACAAAGCTTCTTAATTATCTCTCTCCACTTGAAGAGAAGAAAAGCCAATTCGATAAAGCATAAGGAACGTTTGTGGGTAAAAAAAAGTGTAAAAAAACAGAATGCCCTGCGGGTGAGAAATGGGCAGTACCTTATGCTGACTTCCTAAGCCTCCTTCTGGCTCTTTTTATTGCGCTTTATGCACTTGCATCGGTCAATACGGAGAAAATGAAAGCCCTCAAAGAAGAGTTTGTTAAAATTTACGACTACAGTGCTAAACCCGAAGAAGCCACTCCTGTTATGAACCTTAATGTCAAATCAGGGGATGCAGGAAAAGAAAAAGATAAAGAAAAAGGCAATGTCGGTGGTATGACTGCTCAACTTGAAGAGATTGCTCGAATGGCACAAATGATTGAGAAGATGAATATGGGCGAAGGATCTCTTGATCAAAAAATTGATGGCGCAATCTTTAAACTCCCCACAAAAATGCTCTTTGCAGCAGGTTCAGCAGAAATAACCAACAGCGATTCTATGCTTTTTCTCAAACGCATCTCAGATATCATTACCATGCTCCCTACTAATGTTGATGTCATTGTTAAAGGGTTTACCGATAATACACCTCCCCCTCGTGGTTCAAAATATCAAGACAACTTAGAACTCTCAAGTGCCCGTGCAAATGCGGTGATTCGTGTCTTAATTCGCAATGGTATTGCCAAAGATCGCTTAAGTTCAGCAGGGTATGGCGAGACAAAAGCCATTGCCACTAACGATAGCGATGAGGGACGTGAAAAAAACAGCCGTGTTGAATTTACCATGCGTATTTCAGGGCCTAGCAATGCTGCTAAAAAATCTATCTTAGATACACTCAACACCTTAAAAAAACAGGGTGAATGAGTCTATTTTAGGCTTCAACGAAGCCTAAATCACTTTTACATGTAAAGAGCTTTTTGTATGATTCAAGTTACCAACCTCTCTAAACATTTTGGAGAACAAACCCTTTTTGAAAACATCAGTTTTACGCTCAACCGAGGCAATAAAATAGGCCTTGTGGGACGTAATGGTTCAGGAAAATCCACCCTGTTTAAAATTCTTTTAGGCGAAGAAGAAGCCGATAGTGGCGAAATTTTTATTCCTAAAAACTATACCATTGGCACACTGCGTCAACACCTTCATTTTACCCATAAAACAGTACGTGAGGAGTGTGCTTCAGCCCTGCATGGCGATGAAGCGTTTAATGTCTATATCATTGAAAAAATGCTTTTTGGACTGGGTTTTAGCCATGAAGATTTGGACAAAGACCCTCTTAGTTTTTCAGGTGGGTATCAAATCAGACTCAATTTGGTCAAACTTTTAGCGACCAACCCTTCGATGCTTCTTTTGGATGAGCCGACCAACTATCTGGATATTGTCTCAATGCGTTGGTTAAAACAGTTTCTTAAAGAATTTAAGGGTGAGCTTATTCTCATCACCCACGATCGAGACTTTATGGATGCGGTCACTACGCACACGATGGGTCTTAGACGTAAAAGCCTACTCCTCATCGAGGGGAGTAGTAGCAAATACTACGCCAAACTTGAAGAAGACGATGAGCGCTATCTTAAAACCAAAGCCAATTTAGATAAAAAACGTGCTGAATTAGAAGATTTTATTACCCGTCAAAAAGCCAAAGCCTCCAAAGCGGTGATGGCGCAAAGTAAAGCCAAACAGCTCGAAAAGATGGGTGAAATGGAAGATTTGGAAGAAGAAAGCAATCTCTCTTTTGTCTTTAACTATAAAAAAACACCTGCAAAAATTGTGCTTGATGCACAGATGATTGGATTTGGATACGATGCAAAAAAACCACTCTTTCAAAATCTCTCGTTCAAGCTTGAAAAAGGTAAATGCCTTGCGATTATTGGAAAAAATGGTAAAGGAAAATCAACCCTTTTAAATGTTTTAGCAGGCGAATTGCCTCTACAGCAAGGGACTATTGCCTTTCACCCTGAAACGGCCATTGCTCATTTTGGACAAACAAACATTCAAAGACTCAACCTTAAACATACCATTATTGATGAAATTTATGAAGTTGACCCGCTCTTAGGTATTACCAAAGTACGCTCTATTTGTGGGGGAATGATGTTTTCAGGTAAAAGTGCGGAAAAAGAGATTTCTGTTCTCTCAGGTGGGGAGAGAAGCCGTGTCATGCTTGGTAAAATCATCGCCACACCTGCAAATCTTCTCTTCCTTGATGAACCAACGAACCACCTTGATATGTACTCTATTGATGCGCTTACACAGGCGATTCAAAGTTTTGAGGGCTCTACCATTTTAGTGACGCACTCAGAGATGATGCTTAAAAACTTAGCCGATGCGCTCATTATTTTTCACCACGATAAAGCAGAATTTTTCGACGGAGGATATGAAGCATTTTTAGAAAAAATTGGCTGGGAGGAAGAGAGTGATGCCCCCTCTAAAAAAGTGGCACAAAGTGACTACAACGAAAGTAAAAAACTACGCACGAAACTGACTCAAGAACGCAGTGCCAAACTCTCTCCCCTTAAAAAAGAGATAGAAAAATGTGAAGCAAAGATTATGCATCTTGAAGAGACCATCAAAACAAAAAATGAAACCTTAATACAGATTGCTTCGGGTAATGACCTTGGTGAATTACAAAGACTCTCTAAAGAACTAAAAAGCGATGAAGAGACTTTAAATGGGCTTTATGAGCAGTTTGAATCTTTACATGTAAAACACGATGAGCTTTTTGAAAGCTATGAAATGCAATTGAAAAACATCTAAAATTAGTGTAAAATTCGAAAAAAAACAAAGGTAGGTTATGGCTGATTTAAAAGAACTTCTTTTAGAAAGCGGGTGTTCAAGTGAATTTATTTTGGATGCAATGCGCTATGAAAAACTCTTCACAGGCGATATTGATGCGTTTATGGACAAAGTTGAAGAGATTTTAATGAACGAGGATGATTACGAAGAGGATCTCGATGAAGACGATGAATTTGATGAAGAGGAAGATGATCCGATTTATCAAAGTGATTATAATTATGATGGTAATGAAGAGCACATCTATTTTGAAGACGAAGATGGTGAAGAACCTTATGAAGAGGATGAAGATGAAGAATAACTTCATCCCCTCTTTTCTCTTCTCCTTCCACAAAACATACTCTCTTATTTTTATTCTTTTCTTTCTTAGTCTCTTTAATGTTTCAATTTACGCAAAGGATATGACCATGAAGCAAGAAGTAGCAACCCTAGGCGGTGGATGTTTTTGGTGTTTGGAAGCGGTGTTTGAAGAGACACGAGGTGTGCTTGATGTAGTCAGTGGTTATGCTGGTGGTAATGTGGCTAATCCAAGTTATGAACACGTAAGTAGTGGTAAAACAAATCATGCGGAAGTGGTGCAAATTACTTATGATGCATCTATTATTTCCTATGCAGAAATTTTAAAAATCTTTTGGCTCATTCACGACCCAACAACCCTTAATGCCCAAGGAAACGATGTTGGAACCCAATACCGTTCTGTTATTTTTTATCACAATGAGACCCAAAAAGAAGAAGCACAAAACTCTGTAAAAACCTTTGGTACAAAATTTACCAAACCCATCGTTACGGAAATAAAACCTTTAGAAGTCTTTTACAAAGCAGAAGCCTACCATCAAGACTACTTTAAAAACAATCCCAATCAAGGCTATTGTATGTTTGTGGTATCGCCCAAAGTGGAACATTTTAAACGAGAATACAAAGACTTCGTCAAATAGCCTTAAACCTCAAGGCAAAAGCCTTGCTCAATATAGGGGTATGTTAAAACAACGCCCCTCTTTTGTACTCCTAAAAGTGTATGACAGCTCGCATGAATCAAATAGCCCTTTTTAGGCGCAATTGCCTCAATAAGTGCCTGTGCACTCTCCCAATTCAGATGTTTATCAGAATCAAAGGAAGGTGTGTAGGCTGCATCTAAAAAGAGATAGTCCAGTTTTTGTTTTTTTAAATAAGCAAGGCTCTCTGCACGCATACCACCACAATCGGTCAAATACGCCACACGCTTTTTACATGTAAAGAGTACAAAACCTTGTGTGAGTTTTGAGTGTTCCAATGGCACAGCTACAATCTCAACACCTTCAATATGAATGCTTTCAAATGGAGTTAAAATACGGTACTCTATATTGTTTTTATGTACCAATAAATCACCAAATCCCTCTTGATCATCAGGAATATAACACGGAATGTGATGTGCTGATTTACGCAGACGAATCAACCCTAAACAATGATCCGCATGAAAATGGGTCAAAAAAACCGCTCGAATAGGCGTTGTATTAAAGCGATCCATCAAGGTATCGCACCCTGCGTCAAATAAAATCACACTGCCATCGTCCAGCTCTAAAAAAGCACTTGTAGAGCGATTGGTTGTTTTTTCCAAACGTGCTTTTTCACACACCTCACACGAACACATATGCAAAGGGATACCGCCCGTATCGGCTGTTCCTAAAAATTCAAATTTCACAGACTCTTTTTTCCTTATTTGTTAAACCAATTTAAATGCAACCAAACTTATTGCCATCACCAACATCCCTAGTACAATCCCTAAAATAGTGGTATGGGCATTGCCATACATACGTGCAGAAGGTAAAAGCTCATCAAAGGAGATGTACACCATAATGCCTGCTACCATTCCAAACGTAATACCAAGGGTCAGCTCACCCATAATAGGTAAGAGTAAGAAAAAACCAACGATAGCACCCACAGGCTCAGCGAGTCCTGAGATAAAGGCATACCAAAAAGCGCTTTTACGATCTCCTGTCGCATGATAAATCGGTAAAGAAACCGCCATACCTTCTGGAATATTGTGAATCGCAATGGCTAGGGCAATACTAAAACCCAAACTTAAATCATCTAAGGCTGAAATAAATGTAGCAAAGCCTTCTGGAAAGTTATGAATTCCAATGGCAAGCGCTGTAAAAATTCCTGTTCGCTTTAAGGCTGAATTCTTAAGTACAGAGTGTTTATTACCCTCTTTAAGTACACTGAGTTCCTTATCACTTTTGAGTTCATGCGGGTTGACATCTTCAGGAATAAATCTATCAATGAGAGCACTCAGCCCAATGCCACCAAAAAAGCATATTAATGCCAAAGATTCGCCCAGAACTTCATTGCTATAAATCGTAATAAACGATATTTTAGACTTATCTAAAATCTCAACAAAAGAGACATACACCATCACACCTGCTGAAAACCCCATACCAATGGATAAAAAAGTATGGTCTTTGGCTTTGGAAAAAAATGCCAACAAGGCACCAAAACCTGTACTAAGCCCTGCTAAAAGTGTTAACAAAAAAGCAGGCGCAAATTGTGCCCATGTAATATCCATCATCCTTGGCCTTGAGCATGAATATGCGATTTTTCAATAAGTACTGAGGCATTAAGGGTGCTGATAACATCTATTAAAGATGTGTGAAATGTTCCCATACCTTTAGTTTTTTCTGCCATTTCACCTGCAATAGAAATGCTTAAAACACCTAAGATGGCACTGATTAAAGGTTTGTGTGTTCCCCCTAAAAATGCACCAATTAACGCGCTACTCATACATCCTGTACCCGTTACTTTTTTTAAAGATTCATGCCCATTGTGTAACGTATAGCAGTGTGTAGCATTACATATGACATCTTCTTTTCCTGTAATAGCAATGACGCAATTGAATTTTTTGGCTAAGCCCTGAGCAATGCGTACCCCATCACTTTCATCTTCCAAAGAATCAACACCTGAGCTTTTAGCTTCTAAGCCTGCTAAGGTTTTTATTTCAGCCATATTGCCACGAATAACGCTAAAAGCAATTTTATCTAACAACATCCGAGCACTCTTGGTTCGAAACGTTGTTGCCCCTACGCCCACAGGATCAAGGACTATAGGAATCTTTTTTGCATTTGCAACGCTTCCTGCTTTAAGCATTGAAGCAATGATTCGCTCATTTGCCGTACCAATATTTAAAACCAATGCATGCGCTAAGCTTACCATCTCTTCAACTTCGCTTATTTCATCTGCCATAACAGGAGAAGCCCCTATAGCCAAAACGACATTAGCACAGTCATTAACAGTCACATAATTGGTAATATGATGCACCAAAGGCGTTGTGGTTTCCAAAGCCATAAATGCCTCTTTGATCTCTGCATGAAGTTCCATCGCTTACTCCTTTATCCCTGCTTTTTCATACAACGTATAAAAATGATGCACAGGTCCCACTCCTTTTCCCAATGCAAATCCATGCGTAATCACTTCGGTAATGTACGCTTTTGCCACTTCAACTGCTTTTTGAACACACATTCCTTGTGCCATATTTGCAGCAATAGCGGAGGAGAGTGTACACCCTGTTCCGTGCGTATGTTTGGTCGCTAAACGTTTTACATGTAAAAAAGAAAACATCTCTCCATCAAATAAAACATCGGTGGCATCCTCTTCCAAATGCCCCCCTTTCACCAAAACATGCCTGCATCCCAGTTTGTGCAAATCCTCTGCGGCTCGTTTCATAAGCGCTACCGTATCAATTTTATACCCCACCATCACTTCAGCCTCAGGCAAATTTGGGGTGATGAGTGTTGCCATGGGGACTAAAAGCTCCATCAACGCTTTTTGCGCTTTGGGCTGTAAAAGATTGTACCCACTTTTTGAAATCATTACAGGGTCGAGAATAAGAGGTGGAAGAGGATATTTTTTTAAGGTTTGTGCGATGATTTCAATTGTTTCAGGACGTGAAACCATACCAATTTTAATGGCATCGACTCGAATGTCATCAAAAATGGCTTCGATTTGATGGGCTATTATGGAAGAGCTCACATCTTCCACAGCTAAAACACCTTGCGTATTTTGTGCAGTAATGGCGGTAATCACGCTCATTCCAAAAACACCATTGGCACTAAACGCTTTTAAATCCGCTTGAATTCCAGCCCCTCCGCTGCTATCTGAACCTGCAATCGTTAAACAGTGTTTCATTTTATCCTCATCAAAATAGTTTACATGTAAAGATGTGCTAAAAATAGCGTATCGTTTGATACGCTTCCAATGGCTGTGGGGCACTAAAATAGTACCCTTGAGAATAATCGACACCTAAAGCACGTAAAATATTAAAAATTGTCTCATTTTCCACAAACTCCGCTACCGTCTTAATATGATGCTCTTTCGCAAAACTAACAATGGTTTTTACAATAGAGAGTGAATAGGTATCAGTTTCAATATTTTGCACTAAACTGCCATCAATTTTAATAATATCAGGTTCATAATCAAGTAAACGCCCAAAATTGGAATACCCTCTCCCAAAATCATCAATAGCAATACGCACACCTAACTCTTTTACCGTTTTAATAAACGTTTTAATCGTTTCAAACTCTTTGACATTAACATCTTCAAGCAACTCAAAAGTGATACGATGCGCCTCCGCTTTATGGCGCTCTAAAAGCGAGAGAATTTTTTCCCGTGTCGCCTTTTCTTCAATATCAACAGCAGATAAATTAATACTAATCCCTGCATACGTTTTCGATAATGCCTCAAAAGAGTTTTCTAAAACCCTTTTGGTGATTTGGGTATAGTAACGCCCTTTTTTTGAAACATCTAAAAAATCAGAAGGAAATCGAAGAGTTGTGTCCTGATTGACCAAACGTACGAGCGATTCAAACTTAACAATCTCTTTGGTTTGATTATCCACAATGGGTTGAAAATGAGAAATTATATTGGAGCTGGTCAGCGCTTTTTTAATCGCCATAATAATTCCCATATTGACCTCAGCTTGCTTTTGCATTTCTAAAAATAGATTGGTGGCAACAATAAAATTGGTGCGTTTCTTCTCAAGTTTTTTAATACCAAAATGAGCACTCTGAAAAGGTTCTTGTCCGCAGTATGCCACACTAGCCCGTAACGAAACACTGTACTCAATCTCATTGAGATGAATGCTTGAGGATTCAATGCTTTTTAAAAGCGCTTTAATGCCTTGATTCACCTCTTCCTCACTCACAGAACACTGACTTTTATCAATCGCAACGGCATACTCACCAAACCCTAGCGTGTAAATTTTATTCAATGCGCACACATCCAACATACCTGCTAAAAGCTTTTGGGCTAAACTTTTCTCTAACAGTTCTATCACATTATTCCCATAGAACTCTTCAATTGTTCCAAAATCTTCTATTTTAAATAAAATCACAATCACTTCTGGAACAATACTTAGATAATCAAAAAGTTGTTTTCGAGGATTCATAATCTCTGTAATATCATTATATAAAGCAATATACTCAACGATCTCACCTTGCACATCTAAAATAGGTTTAATAGCACTTTTTACATAATAACTATTACCCGTTTTAGTGCGATTTTTAATAATACCCTGCCATAAGTTACCAACGCTGATTGTCTCATACAACTCTTTCAGAAAAGTACTTGACATATCAGGATGATGTAAGATGGTATGAGGTTGTCCTATGATTTCATCCCGATCATACCCTGAAATAGTGCAAAATGCATCATTGACATAGGTAATTAACCCATGGATATCCGTTTTCGTCACAATGGCACTTTTATCGGTTACTTCAACGTATTGTATTAGGAGCATCTCAATTTTTTCATTTTCAGCTTGCAAATGAATCTTCTCAATCACCCGACCCAATACTTCCATAAACTGTCCAATTTCAACAGGCTTGAGCAAATACCCCTCAACTCCTAAACGGATACTTTCAACAAAATAAGGAGTGTCATTGTACGCAGAGAGAATCAAAATAGGCGTTCTAGGACTCATCTTACGTATGATTTCTGCCATTTCTAAACCACTCATTTTAGGCATATTAATATCGGTAATCACCAAATCAATAGCATGACTTTTAAATTTTTCAATGGCATCTTCAGCATTTACTGCTTCAATCACCGACCCAAAAAACTCTTCAAAAATCAACATAGAACCTAAACGAACGCTGACATTATCCTCAACATATAAGAGCGTTAGACTTTTCGCATTTTTAATGCACTTCTGAAACTTTGACTCCATATCCTATTCCCTTTTGCCCATTTAACGGGAAAATAATAACGTAAAAACAGCACCTTGCGTGTTATTTGAAACCAATAATTTTCCACCACAATGCTCTTCAATCATTTTTTTACTCATATAAAGCCCCAATCCCGTACCATCTTTCATCTCTTTAGTACTAAAATAAGGCTCAAAAATGCGTTCCATTACTTCTGGTTGAATACCGCCACCATTATCACTCACTTCCAACACCAACTCGGTTTCATTCGCATAGGTTGCTATTTTAATCCATGGATAGACAACATCATTATCCATTAACACATCTTCGGAATTTTTAATTAAATTAAGTAAAACATGCATTAGTTCATTGGAATAGGTCATAAACGTCACATGTGCTTGCAAATCCAACACAACATCAATCTGCTTATGGTGAAGCGAATCATGAACAATCCCTAAAACTCGCTCTACAATACGCTCTAACGTCACACTGTTCTTTGCCTTACTCTCTTTAAAAAACTGCCTAAAGTCATCAATGGTTTGACTTAAATGCTGAACATAGCCATTGACATCACACAATTTGTCTTCAAAAAGCGTTTCATCAAACTTCTTTAACGCCAATTTCACACGTAAGCCTTCAACAGAGGAGCTAATAGCACTTAAAGGCTGTCTCCACTGATGCGCAATCATACTAATCATCTCACCCATAGAAGCAAGACGGGATTGTTGAATAAGTTGCCTGTCTTTTTGTCTGTTTTTTTCTACTTCATCACGAATGCGCTCTTCTAGTGTTAGGTTGAGTTGTTCAAGTGCTTTTTGTGCATCCATTTTTTGTTGCTCACGCTTAATGTCCATGCGTATGACCACAATTAAAATACCAAAAATTAACAGTAAAAAAAGTACCATGCGCTGAAGAAATATTTCAAGTCCCCTCAGGGATGAAAGCACTTTTTGGTAATGCTCTTTGGAAAAATCCAATGCCAAAATTGCAACACTACCATCATTTTGAATCATGGGATAAAGAAACGTTGCCCAAAGCGCTTCAATGTTGTCTTTTTGATAAATGACTTTTGGCTCACGTGTGAGAAGCACTTCATGCCAGAGTCTATTTTCGGGTTCAAAAAGCTCCTCAAAATGAAATTTATCCCCCTTCTCTTTTCCGCCATCGAGCAACACACGAAACAAAACAGCATCGTGTTCGGGTTTATCCACCACAAAAATATTTTTAATCTTATGCGTTTGAAACGTAGAGAGAAACTCTTCTAATGCCACCTGATGCTTTTTATCCTGATACAAAGCATGATATAAAGTAACTTCATCTTGCATCCGTAAGAGATAATCTGTAATATTTTTTGATACCTCACTGACCTCTTCTAAGCCTGTTTGCTCAAAATTAGTGATAATATGACTTTTAGTTTGGGAGAAGAAAAGATAAAAGAGTAAGGTTGTCGCTACAAGAAGAGCTGTAAGAAAGGTTAAAAAACGAGAAAACGTTATTTTACTGAGCATAACGTTGCAACTCCACGGGTAAAGTAATACCAAAACGTTCACACGCTTCTTGATAAAACCGTAATTGGGGACGACCTTTTCGCCAATAAAATGCACCTACACTATTTCGTGTTGTTTTAAAGTCATCATACTCGGTACTGAATCTAGGTAAATGCTGACAGGCAAAAGGTAGCGTTTCAAAAGCAGAACCATACACCACATTCGCCTCTTGGCATGTTTCAACCAACCCCACAAAAGAGCTTCCTTTGAGTGAAACAAGAGGCTTGTGTTCATACACACTAAGGGGCTTATCCTCCATAGAAAGCAAATGAAATACCCTTGCAATGAGCTCTTGTTCAGGCGTCTGTGCAAAACTAAGCGTCGTACATAAGAGTAGAACCAAAAAAGGTTTTAAAAGAGCCATTCAAACCCTAGCATCACCTGACGTTCTTGAATAGGAACACTCAAAGGCTCCACAAAGGATAAGGTAGAAAAATCAAACCGTGTAATTGTCTGTTTTTCCCCTTTCCCTAGAAGGTTTTGCCCTTTAAGTGTAAAAAGCAAATTATCGCTAAAGTTGTAACGAACGCCTAGTGTTAGATCATACCCTCTGTTATGATAATACTCACTGTGCGTCACAAACATCTCTTCAAAAAAATTAAACTTACGGTAGCGATGTTGGTGGCGTAAAATTAACTGATGGTTTGTAAATATGGCATCATACCCTGCATGATCAATTCTCTTATAACGGTATGCCATCATGATTTTATTAATCGCATCATAATGATAGGTGTACTGCATGTACGTATTAAGGTGTTCTGTCATGCCTGGGGCTGTATCGACTCGTAGATTCGCGTTAACATAAGGGGCATCTTGAATCCATGAGTAACTTAAGAAAAATTCATAGAGTGAAGCACCAACTTCATACTTGAACTCCTGCGCTAAGGAATCAAGTGTTTGTTCTTTCGGATAGGCCGATTTCATATAAAAAGAACCGATTAAATAGGGTTCAATATAACTTTCTGTATGAAAGAAAAAACTCTTTGATGTCCACGCATCATTGGTATAAGTAATACCTGCACGAAGCATTTGAAGACTCTCACTCTCATAACCACCATTATTTGTGACATAACTTTGTTGCGCCCCTAGTGTCCCTACAAGATTCTGTGCAAAAGCATAACTATCTTCGACAAAAAGAGAGCTCACTGCTTGCCTTGTATGCCCATCTTTTGGTACATCTAGCCCATTCATCTGAATCAAATCAAAATCAATCATTTTATAACGATATCTAGCACCTGTAATAAGATGATGATCCCCAATGTGCGTGTTATATTTCAACTCAGTTGAGAGTGCAGAACTCTCTGCTTTGCTCTCAATTTTATAAATAGGTGCTCCTTTGTAAAAAAATAAAGGAGTATCTTTATAGAGTGCATGGTCTTTAAGTCCATCATAGGCTACAGATAACTTCCAATTATCCCATGCTTTACTGTACCCAATATGCGCATCTTCTGAACTCATCTTTGAATCATCTAAACTCATATCCATACTAGGGCCTATCCAAGCCCCTTTATGAGCCTTTGAAGCGTTAATTAAAAGATTTTGTGTCTCATCTTTAATGTTCGTAAACACATTGTAGCGCTTTACATCACGGTTTAATTCTTCCTTACTCGTCTCATAGGTTTTTCGTTTATCATATGACGAAGAGAAACGTGCAATATAATCTGTCTCATTTTCACGACCAATATATTGGATATTTTGGGTTGAACCTCCACGACTTGTCACCATACTCTGAAAACTACCACCACCATCTCTGGTCGCTTTTTTCGAAAACATTCGAATCAATACCGATGTAGGCTCACTCGAATAGACAAAAGAGGTAGAGAGATTGTAGACTTCAATATGATCTACAAAACCCAAATCAAGATCACCTAAAATAATCATTCCACTGCCATACATCGCTGTGGTAATCTCTTGCTCATCAATAAAAATTCGAATCAGACTCGAAGAAAACGGTACAGGTCCATAGGTAAGTGGGTCAGGCAAACCATAACGACTGAGGCGATAACCGTCCATCGTGTATTTTAAAATATCACTGAGGTATTTTACCTGCATCATATCAAGGTCATTGCGAGTATAGATAGTTGAAAAACCACTATTTTCCAGTTTTGTTTTTTCAGAGAGGTCACTCTTCTTTTCAATAGTATTTAAGAGATTTTCAATGGAACTTTGAGCATATCCATCTAGTCCAAATACAAGTACACTAAGAGCAATACAATAGTTTCTTTTCCATCTTTGCATCCGTTCCCTTAGTATTTAGGTGTTTCGCTCTTTGATTCATATCGTTTAAATAGATACATCAAAAGCTGAATTAAAATCATAATTACAATACCTTCCATCAACGCTGCTACAATGAAAGAAGCGTACTCATTTTCTCCAATCGCTTCATTTTTAACAGCAATAGTGGCAATTGCAACTAAAAAGGTTAAAGGCATCGAATACGAAAGGGCAAATAAGACACTCTCTTTAATACCTAAATATTTGAAATAAGCCGTGAGTGTTGCAAGAAAACGAATGCCAACCATTGCTGTTACAATCCATAACGCATGGGTAAAGATCTCTTTGGTAAAGACCAAATTCAAATCCAATGTCGTTCCAACAAAAATAAAAAAAAGTGGCACTAAAAAACCAAATCCAAACGTTGAAAGCTCATGAGAAAGCTCTTTTTTATGACCAAAAAAGTTTGTAATAAAAATCCCCGCAATCAATGCTCCTAATACCATATCGATTTCGAGCCACTGCATAGTCGCCAAAAAGACGAAAAAGAGTGCA
>RZYK01000169.1 GCA_009930355.1 Campylobacterota bacterium
GGACTCTTCTGATCCAGAGTCAGACGTGTTGCCAATTACACCATCGGACAATGTTTTGCGGTGCAAAAATAATATTTTATTCCTATTCCCCAATGCCTGTTGCAAAAAAATGTTGCTATTTGCCTGATGCATCCTCCCGTATCGGTCTTATCTAAGGTCTATACGGATTATCCGACTTTAATAGCTAAAATTGTATTCCTCTTTTCGGTCTTGTATGGGTGAATCAATAAATTTTCCTTGTGGTTTGCAACATGGTATAGAAAAAGAAAAGGTGTCCCGTAATCGAAACACCTTTTCAATGCGTTTAATAAAGGGTTTTACTGCCCTATGGGTAAAATACTAAGCAGTTCTATCGTTTCCGGATAGGTGAAGGTAAACTGGTATAGTCCTTCTTCTCCAATCATTATTACTAGTTCGCCAAGGGGAATGACATCGTACGCGTGTATGTGCTCGAAGTGTGCCAGCTGGTGTTCGTCAAGATGCATCGGGTCATCAATGGAAAAGATTTTTAGGCCGGCTTCTCCATCGCACACAAAAAGGGTCTTTTCAAAAATCCCCAGTCCATAGGGTTCGCTCATGGGATAGGAGGCTAAAAGTTTTGGCGCGCTGGGCTCGCTGATCGTGATGATTTGCAATTCGTTTACCTCGTTTCCGCATGCATTTCCACCCCTCAGCGTGAGGTACGCGAGTGTATCTTTAACAATAACGGGGTCGCATCCGGTTGCATGTTGGAATTCTCCAATATATTCCGGTGCATAACGGTTGGCCAGACTGAATATTGACATACCTGTTTGTTTTCCGAAGAAAGCCTTTTCATCAAAAATAAAAAGGGTCTCAATGCCCCAGCCCGGGTAAAAATGGGTTCTGAATACCGGGTTCTCAACGTCGGTGATATTAAATATGCCGAGTTTGTTTTCATTCACCGAATACAGGGTGTTGTCCAGAATTCTAAACCTTGTTATAGCGCCTCCGGATCCGGTTCCGCTGGAGGTTATTCCATTGCCATTGGCTGCCACTGATGAATGAATAAGGTCTCCTTCAAGACCTGTTCCACACGTGTACACCGGGTAAGGATACTGATTAAATTCTTCTTTTACCATTCGCTTTTCCCATCCGGTTACCACACCAGAATCCGGGTGGATAGGAGCTACCGGATAGTCGAGATCCCAGGGTGGTAATGTATAGGGAAGCACCTCTTTAATGCGACTTTTTATTGTAACTACTTCAGGATGAGATACATCAAATGCGATCATATCTATGTAAGAATCTACATATAAAATATGATCTTTGACCGCCATATCCGTAGCCCCTGGAATAGCAATGAAGCTGATATTTTCCGGATATTCAGGATTATTGTTATCGATGATGTGAATACCTTGAAGTTCCTGTATGATGAACAGGTAATTGTCTTTGATATATATTTTCCCGGCTTTTGAAATGGGCTGGGACGGAGTTTGGACTATGGCGGTTCGGAGGGTCTCATACGACATATACACCGGGCAGTTGGCCATATATTCATAGGTTAGTTTGTCTTCGCAGCTACTAAAAATGACTGCCATAGCAATAAGCAGAAAAAGAAAATGTTTCTTCATACGATATAATTAATTATCTATTAAAAATAGGTAATAACATAAGGCTGATTTTTAGGACTTTATATTTTGGTATTGTGAATTATCGTGCTTTTATTCTTTTGTTTTAATTCAGGATAAAACCAAATTTTATCGCCAGACGATGGTATTCAATCTGCAGGTTATTGTTGGAGTATTCTGTTGTATATTTCATGCGCTGGAATCGATACCCAACACTGAATATGAAACCCAGATTTTCGTTAAACATGTTTTTAAACCCGATGAAGGGGTTTAAAAGGATTCCACCCCGGGGATGATATGGTCCATAGGGATAATTGGGGTTGGGAATGATCGATGAAAGTCCAAAATCATAAAGATAGTTGGGATAAATAGTTGTTTCTTTTGACAGAGCAATGTTGTATCCGGCCTGAAATCCAATAAACGGGGAAACCTTTTTCGTCCTGAGATCGTAGCGTAAATCCAGCAAGACAGGCATATAAGTCTCTTCAATAAATTCAATACCGATTCCTGTACCAACTGCGAACGATGGATGAACCTGAATTCCGTTAATATTTAGGATTGTGAAAGGAGCCGGCCGGGTATTCGAAATGGGGCCGGCAAGAAATCCCATCTCTGTAATATTGTGATAGAGATATTTTTGGTTCTTTGGGTTTTCCTGCCCCTGGGTGTATGTTCCTGCTATAAGCAGGACAATGAGGAATAGGGTGGGTTGTTTCATCTTTTAACTTTTTGCGTTTGTGCGGTACTTGACGAAATGATGCATAGGCAGTGTGAAGGTTGCGTTTAAAAAAAAAACACATCAAAATTTGATGTGTCCTGTGTTTTCGATACCAAAAAATTCTTATTCTTCCTGCAGTTTAATTGTTAAATCATTTGTATTTGATATATCCAATTTTTCAATTAAACTTTTCCGGTAGGCAATCAGGCTTGCCACTACATCGTACGTGCCGGGCTGCAGCCCCTTGATTTCAAAATTTCCTTCGAAATCAGTATACGCTTTTATTTCCGTGCCACTAACCACCACTTCGACTCCGGTGAGAGCTTCTCCGGTGACCATATCCATAACTTTTCCCGAAATTGTGGAGGTGGCAGGTTTCGAGGGTACGGTGGGGGTATTTTCTCCTTCCCCGAATACCAGCGATAAAGTGAAAAGCATTAAAGCGGCGAGTGTGAGTATTTTTTTCATGGTGTATGTTTTTATACTGCAAAGATACCTCGACGATTCTTTGGCAATGTTAAACCACGCTTATGCTTTTATTAATGAAAAGTTAAGGGAATGTTAACTAAGGGGGCTGAAATCGACCCCTCGTGCGCTGAATTTGAATGGAGCCTATCCGGTGGTTGCTTTATTTGCACTCTGCAATGGCTTCATTGATATTGTCGATATAATCACCGATTTTTTCGCTTAATGAAATCAGGTCACTATAATAGGTACCTGTATTAAATGAATAATGTTCTTTTTTTAATGCTTTTGAATTGGCTTTTTTGAGTTTGTCGCGCATTTTATTGATCTGGATTTCAATGTTTCGGGCTGCGACAAAATCGATTTTATGGTAGTCGCCCGAAAGGTTTTTATTCATATTGTCGATTGCCACATCGACCAGGCTGAACATTTCATTCAGGGTATCTCTGAGCTCCTGCGTGAACCAGACCTTTTTTTCGTTTTTTGAGTCAATTACCTTCGACATCTGGAAACAGGTGTCGGCCACGCTTTCAAGTTCATCCACAATTTTAAGCATGGCAGAAACACGTTTTGATCCTTCAATACTTAAATCATTTTCTGTGATTCGGGTGATATAGTTTCCAATTTCAATTTCCATACGGTCGGTAATATCTTCATATACTTCCATTTTATGGAGATATTTTGTGTATTCTTTGTTCTGTTTCTCGACCAGTAATTTGGGGACCAGCGTAAACATTTTTTTAACCCGTTCGGCCATAAAGACAATTTCTTTTTTTGCCTGTAGTGTTGATAATTCGGAGGTTGACATGTACCCACTGGCAATGTAGCGGAGTCTGAATTCTTCATCCGACCCCCGGTCGCGTACCATTAATGTGGCAATTTTGGCCAATAAATTTGTAAACCAAACGAGAAGGAGAGTATTGATAATATTAAAGGCGGTGTGGAATATGGACAAGCCTATAGTAATCATACCCTGAACTTCGGGGTTGCTAATATCGCCAAAAACAGAGATTCCGGTACTTTTTTCAAGAAAAAAGTCGATGGCATTCAGGAAGGGATGGAAAATAATCAGAATCCAGACTACCCCAAAAACATTAAAGAGAAAATGTGCCCGGGCGGCTCGTTTTGCAGAGGCATTCGCGACTATGGCTGCAATGTTGGCGGTTATGGTTGTGCCAATGTTTTCGCCAAGAACCATTGATGCGGCCAACTCAAAGGGTATAACACCGTTATAGCATAACACCAGCGTAAGGGCCATGGTTGCGCTCGACGATTGAATAATGACCGTAAGCAGGGTGCCGATCAGCACGAAAATAAAGATTGATAAATAGCCCAGGTTGGAAAAGTCGGCGAGAAAAGTAAAAAATTCGGGGTTTGACTGTACATCGGGGACACTATCTTTGAGGAATTGTAAGCCAAGGAACAGGATGGCAAATCCCAATACAAATTCTCCCCAGGCTTTTCGTTTTCCTCTCTTCGAAAACATCAACGGCAGGAATATTCCAATCAAGGGAAGGCTTAAGGCACTGATAGATACTTTGAATCCAAGTAATGAGATCAGCCATGCAGTTACGGTTGTTCCGATATTGGCACCCATAATAACCCCTATGGAGCCGGTAAGAGTCAATAATCCGGCATTTACAAAACTGACAATCATCACTGTAGTGGCTGAGGATGATTGAAGAACGGACGTGATGGTAAAACCGGTTAGTACGCCTTTAAATCGGGTAGATGTCATGGAATTCAGGATGTTCCTCATTTTTGATCCGGCCACACGCTGAAGGGATTCGCTCATCTGCTTCATGCCGAATAAAAATAATGCTAAGGATCCTAATAATGTGAGTACTTGTCCTATCGTATGAAAAACCGCCATTTATTTTGTTTTCGTTTTGGAGTTTTTTTAAAGCTGATGCCTGAAATTGTGTGCAATGTTATGAAGTTTTTACCAGTTCATGCGTCTGGATCTA
>RZYK01000170.1 GCA_009930355.1 Campylobacterota bacterium
AAACCCGCAGATGCAATTTGCGACCCAGAGGTTATTGCTGCGTATTTAGGAGATTTTCATAATGATTAGTGTTAAAAATTTGCATGTCTATTATGGACTCATTGAGGCAGTAAAGGGAATTGATTTTGAAGTCAAAGAGGGAGAAATCGTTTCATTGATTGGCTCAAACGGTGCAGGTAAAAGTTCTACACTTAAGGCTTTGCTTAACAGTGTGAAAAAAACAGGCGATATCAATTTTTTAGGGTATGACACACGCAATCATAAAACCCATACTTTAGTGCAGCATGGACTTTCATTAGTCCCTGAGGGGCGAAAAATTTTTATTAACCTTACTGTAGAAGAGAACCTTCGTATGGGTGCTTTTAATAACGATGAAAATTATGAGCATTTAAAAGATGCTATGTATGAACTTTTCCCACGTATTAAAGATAAGCGCCATCAACTTGCAGGAACTATGAGTGGTGGTGAGCAACAAATGTTAGCCATTTCTCGTGCTTTGATGGGTGAGCCTAAGCTTTTAATGCTAGATGAGCCTAGTCTTGGACTTGCTCCTAAAATTGTAGGGGAAGTGTTTGAGATTATTCAGCGTTTGCGAGGTGAGGGAATCACCATTCTTTTGGTAGAGCAAAATGCTTTTGCAGCGCTTAAAATTTCTGATAAAGCCTATGTATTGGAGAATGGAAAAATTGCTATGAGTGGTGTTGCTTCTGATATGATTGGTGATGATGCCATTCGTAAAAAGTACCTCGGCGGATAAGCCAAAAATCTTTACATGTAAACCTCTTTTTTAAGGGGTTTGCACTAACTTTAATGATTTATAAACTATTTACTTTAAAACGCTAACATAATCCAATTTTTCTCTAAAAAGGGAGTTTTATGGATTTGGTATTAAAGCGCATTCTCTCCATTAAATCAGCCATTATTTTATTGGTGGTCTTTGGTTTTTTTAGTGGTTTTGCAACGTTTGTCGAAAATGATTTTGGTGTGGAAACGAGTTGGGCACTTATTTATACTTCATGGTGGTTTGAGCTGGTGCAAGTGGCATTAGGCGTCATTTTGATTTACAATATTGTGAAATACAAACTTTACACACGCGATAAACTCCCTTCTTTTCTCTTTCATCTTAGTTTTATTTTTATCCTTATTGGTTCAGGTGTAACACGTTATTTTGGTTTTGAGGGATCTTTACATGTAAGAAATGGTATGCAAGAAAATAAAGTCATGTCGAGTGATTCTTTTATTAGCGCAACTGCATTAAAAAATGATAAAACGTATCAATACAGCCATCCCCAATTGATTTCTCAAATTGGTAGTAATAATTTTTCTTTCTCCTTTGATGTCGATGGTGAAAAAGCAAGTGTAAAGTTCAAAGAGTATTTAACCTATGCCACCAAAAAAGTTGTGGATGATCCTGCGGGTGTTCCTATGATTTCAATGATTTTAAGTGGTTATGGTGAAAGCTTGAGTGTCAATTTAAAAGAGGGGGAGCGTTACGAAACCAGTGAATACATTTTTAGTTTTAACGCAAAGCCTAAAGAGAGCAAAAAAGAAGAAATCCGAATCAGTTTGGAAGATGGTAAGTTTTACTTTATAGCGCCCTCAAATGTTTCATGGTTTAAAATGGTAGAGAATGAGCGTGGTGAATACGAGAGTAGTAAAAAGCATGATTTTACCACAGGGCAACTCTATACGATTGGACATATTAACTTTGCCCCACGTTATATTGGTTTACAAGGAAAAGAAAAAGCGGTTGCGGATAAAACACCGATGAATAAAAACAATCCTCTATCTGCGGTGATTGCAGAAGTGAATTTTAAAGGGGAGAGTAAAGAAATTGCCCTTTTTGGTCAAGGCAAAGGATCACGAGGTGAGCCTGTTCGAGAGATGATTGGAGGCGTACCTTTTGCTTTTGAATGGGGTTCTCAAATTTTCACACTTCCTTTTTATATTAAACTCAATGAATTTCAACTAGAGCGTTATCCAGGTTCCATGTCTCCTATGTCCTATGCAAGTGAAGTTGAAGTCGTTGATGCTGAAAAAGGGGTACATATGCCTTTTCGTATTTATATGAATCATGTTCTTGATTATAGAGGATTTCGATTTTTTCAAAGCTCTTATGATAAAGATGAAAAAGGAAGTATTTTATCGGTCAATAATGATCCTGGAAAACTGCCTACCTATTTTGGGTATATCCTTTTATGTTTAGGACTCTTTTTGAACCTTCTCAATGCTAAAAGTCGTTTTAGAAAATTAGCTTCTATGGTACAAAAAGATATGGTGAAAATGAACTCTTTATTGATGGTACTTTTTTTAGGTTTTGGTTTATCTCAAGGTAGTCTTTTGCACGCAAATACATTGGATGAGAATCTTGACTTTTTGAAACGCTATGATGTCAAACATGCGGATAAATTTGGTCAATTGCTTGTACAAAGTGCCGATGGTAGATTTAAACCTATTGATACGATTTCAATGGAAATGATTAATAAAGTGTATGCACGCTCAAGCTATGAAGGACTGAGTGCAAATCAAGTCGCGCTGAGTATGATGAGTTCACCCGCACAGTGGCAAGTACTGCCGATTATTAAAGTATTTCATCCTGAATTGAAAAAGATTTTAGGAATGCGTGCAGATCAAAAGTATGCCTCTTTTAATGATTTTTTTGAGAAAGAGGGTGATCGTGGCTATAAATTAACAAAATATTCTGAAGAAGCAAATCGTAAAAAACCAGCCCTTCGAAATCAATTCGATAAAGATATTATTAAAGTGGATGAGCGTGTTAATATCTGTTATATGGTTTATACAGGTGAAATTTTTAGAATGATTCCCAAACAAAATGATGTAGCAAAACGTTGGTTTGCACCACAAGATGCGGTGATGCGATTTTCAAAGCAAGAAGGGGATGAAGTAAGAGCGTTAGTTGGTGGTTATTTCGAAGCGATAAGCACTGGCTTAAAAGAGGGGAATTGGGCTGAAGCGAATAAAGCGGTAGAAAAATTAGGAGCTTATCAAGAACAATATGCTTCTGATATTATCCCAAATGCAAAGCGCATTAAAGCAGAAATATTTTTTAATCATGCACAAATTTTTGAAAGATTGACGCCTGTTTATTTGCTGAGTGGATTAGTATTGCTCTGTTTTATTTTTGCCAAAATGATTAAGTCTTCACTTAATATTCGACTTGTAACACAAATAGTGCTTGGAATTAATGCGCTTGCTTTTTTAATTCATACCTTTGGTCTAGGTCTTCGTTGGTATATCGCGATGCATGCACCTTGGAGTAATGGCTATGAGTCAATGATATACATTGCATGGGCAATTGCACTAGCGGGTATTTTCTTCTCACGTCAATCGGTTGTCTCTTTGGCGTTAACGTCTATTTTAGCAGGTGTAACACTTTTTGTTGCTCATTTAAGTTGGATGGATCCACAAATTACCACATTGGTTCCCGTTCTCAATTCTTATTGGTTAAATATTCATGTTTCAGTCATTACAGCAAGCTATGGATTTTTGGGTTTATGTGCACTGCTTGGCTTTTTTACATTAATTCTCTTTCTATTGCGAAGTAAAACCAATACAAAACGCAATAAAGAGCTTGAACGAAATATTGTTGAAGCAACACGTATTAATGAAATGGCAATGATTCTAGGATTGAGCCTTTTAACCATAGGAAACTTTCTAGGGGGCGTGTGGGCAAATGAGTCTTGGGGACGTTATTGGGGATGGGATCCAAAAGAGACATGGGCACTCGTTTCAATCCTTATTTATGCAGCGATTGTACATTTTAGATTTGTGCCTAAATGGAATAATCCTTTTGCTTTTGCTGTAGCCTCTACGGTCTCTTTTGCATCAATTATTATGACCTACTTTGGAGTCAATTTTTACCTCTCAGGCATGCACTCTTATGCAGCAGGTGATCCGATTCCTGTCGCACCGTTTGTCTACTATACTATTGTTATTGTTGCTTTTGTGATAGCTCTTGCTTATCCTAAACGAAATATAGAAAGAACATTGTAAATAATCTCATAAAGAGGGGTTTTTTCCCTCTTTGCGTGTGCTATAATAGGCAAAAATGTAAGAGGCATCTTTATGCAAGAAAATTATTTGATTATTGTCATTGTTGCCGTTATTATTATTGTGCTTGTCTCTTTGTTTATTGTGGTCATGAATCTTCAAAAAACGGTGATTGTCGAAAAAAAAACACCTCAAGAGATTAAAGAAGAAGAAGCTAGAAAAATTGCAATAGAAGAACTTGTTGAAATTGCAGCAAAGAGAACATCTACTAAAAATGAATTGAGTGCGGCTATTTTAAAAGCAGCTAAAGAGTGCCCTTTCCCGCCTAAAGAAAAAGGGGTCTTTCCTAAAAGTGCTAAGGTGTATCTTAATTTTATTCTATTGATTGCAAGCCATAAAAATACTGATGCTAAAATGATTGCTTTTATGGACACGGAGCTTAAAAAAGCAAATCCAGAATATAAGCAAGAGATTGATATTTATGAAAATGAAGGAATTCATCAAAGAGGAAATAGAGTTTAGAAATGGCGACCCCAGGGGGACTTGAACCCCCGTTCCCGCCTTGAGAGGGCGGTGTCCTAACCACTAGACGATGGGGTCGCACAAGTGAATACGCTTAGGACAATGGTGACCCGTGATGGATTCGAACCATCGACCACCTCCTTAAAAGGGAGATGCTCTACCGACTGAGCTAACGAGTCATGCTCAGAAAGTT